>NZ_JBQKLA010000006.1:0-117676 GCF_052116465.1 Collinsella sp. Sow4_D11
ATCCGCACCGAGTACGTGAGGCGCGGCTACCAGGCCGGGGCCCTCGGCTGGCCCGTGGCCGAGGCCGAGCAGCTCGATGGAGGCGGGTCCCGCCAGCGCTTCCAGGGCGGCGTGATTTCTGTTAGCAATACTGGTTCTGTGTCGGTTAACACTAATTATTAGGGATTTCAGAACCCTGCTTACTTTTATCAGGTAAGCAACCGATCAGTTTCTATTCCTCACCAGGGGCAGGGGATATTTGGCTACAGAACCCCCCCCCTTCGCGCATTAGTCTTTATGCTACGAGAAACGACTGTATAGAAGCTGCTATTAGTCGTGCATACGATTATTTGGGTACTCCATTTCGATGGGATTATTTATGCTAATAACGTGTGGGGCGATCCAAGATTTAAGCACCTCTCGTTTTCTCAGGGGCGCCGTGTCGATTTGATTTGCTATCCGGGTCATACAGCGATTTATCTTGGAAACGATACGATTATCGAGGCATATCCACCGAGAGTTCGAATTTCCAGCGTTTATAGCAGTGGAAATATTAGAGGCGTCCTTAGGCCATTTTTGTAGTCCTCTCGTTTGGGATAGAGTTTTTATTGCTGAGAATTCTGCAGGAACGTTTTCGATGCTAAAGGGTGGCTTATATCCGATTTCTTTTTATGCTCATATGCATCAAAAGCTGCTAAGAGAATATCAGTTTTAAAACCTTTTTTGATTCGATATGGCGCTGCACCATCCTCGATATTGCTTCGATGGTGCAGCGTTTTGCTGTTAGATGCCTTTACATAAGGTGGAGCGTCAGGGTTTGGCCTGTCAGCGAACAGTTCTATTACGTCATTCCATCTAGTGCAGTTGTGGAATCTTGAGATGGGCCTTTTGCACCCGTATCCATTTCCTCTTGATAGAGTACGCAATTCAGGGATTGTCATTGCTGTCAAATAGCTGGATTATTGTCTTTCCTTCTTCATGTGATGAAAGGTGCCTCGTTTTTGTATTCGTTTAAAGCAGTTTTAAATGGTTATGCCTGTATAAATGCGGTATGCATTCTGCCTAATTCGATAAAGCTGTCGCGAAATATAATTAAACGAAAAGGATATCGACTTGTGTCGATATCCTTGAAACGGATGCATCTTTTGTCTTGAAGGCTGGCTTGTCTCGAAAGAATTTTTCCGGTTACTGAGCGCTAAATACTCCGCACGTTTTCTTGAGAATATCTTTAATCAATCGTTTGTTTGCTATCGTATGGATGGTTAACGCAAAAAGGATAATGGCAAATGCAAGCTTGATATCAAGCGTGGCGCAGGCAATTAAAAAGACAAGAGTAAAGCCTGCTTCTCCAATAGCTAGTCTGCTGTGAGCGATTTCTTGTCGTTTGTTTAAAATGAACTCGGAAATATTTGCGCGTAACGCGATGCTAAGCACCATGGAATACAGTATGCAATTGAGCGAATTAAATGCCAAGCTTATCATTGTGAATATGGCGCTCATGGCGACAGTGCTCAAATTAATCAGTAATAGCTTTCTTTCTAATCGCAGAACTTTGAAGTAAGTTGTGCCACAAATACTCATTTTTGCGTCATATGCACAGATGGGAAGCAGTACTGCAAAATAGGTCAGGCTGTCAATGTATTGCGGCAGCCAACTGCCGAGAATAATTACAGCTGGGAAATAGCAAAGGTATATGTAGGGCATAAAAAGCTCGAGTGAATCTCTGAGGTTAATGTAAAGGCCAACCTGCTCTTCTTTTGTTCCTCTGCGCAATGCTGGAAAGAGAACCATCGATGCTTGGTTCACAAACATGCTGAAGAAGTTAACTAATGAAAGCGCCATAGATACTTTGGCAAATACGTTTATGCCCCAGTTTGAATCAATAGCTTGGCGAGCTATTCCAGTTATAAGCATACTTGCAATTCCCGCAAACATCAGTTTTATGCCGACTTTTATGCTTGCGAGTGTTTCTTGAATAGCCGGTCCTAGAGGTAAAAAGCCCGAAGCAAGAAAGTCGCGCAATTGATTGGCGCAGTAGATGAAGCAAACTAGCTTACTTACGATAAAGAAGATTATATAAGGCTCAAATGACGTGCATTTCAGTGCTATGAGTATAACCAAGAAGGCTGCAAAGGATCCTCTGTCTAAAATTACTGATTTTGAGTATGATTTGGTTTCATTTATTGTCTGCAAAATGTAACCAAGGCCTGCCGACATTTGGCTAAGCACAGAATACAGTGCTGTTAAATAGAGCACTTCAACACGCGCTGCTTCGCTAACAAAACGCGATGCGGTGAGAGCAAATAGAAAGGAGAATAAAGCTACATAGCCGGTAGAAATCCAAAACTGTGAATTGATGCTGCGTTTGTTAATCGATTCTCGAGTCTTGCCGCCATTGATCAGGTAGACACCATCGATTGCACCCAGTGCGAAAAACCCCACGTAGGATGAGTAGAATATGAAGAGCTGCCAATATCCGAAATTGCTTACGGATAGAAGTTTAGGAACAATAAGTGATGTCATGCAGCTTGCAAGCATCGCTACAAATTGCGACGCGAATGCCATTGCTGTATTTGATAAAAGGGATCGCGTATCAATGGACCGCTTTTTTGCGGAAGGACTATTGGACATCTGCATTCTTTTCTAATCCATTTATGGAATGAACAAAGGTTTGTAAATCGGCTTTGAAGACTTCTTTTTCACCTTTAATCATCGATCTATAGGGTGAAAATTCCTCGATGAGCTGTTCGTAGTTATTAAGTACGTACTGGATGGTTTGCACGACTTCAATGGGGCTGACATCTGCTTGGTTAATGCTTGCCCATTCGGGAATCGGATAGTCGTTTTCAAACGCTGCTGCACCTTGTTTTCCAGTTATGACACACGTTCCACATGCAGCCGCTTCTCTGGGGAGACGATCTTTCCCCGGATGGAAACCGAAATCGATGTAAAGCATGCTTTCCTTCATTAAGGATACTAATTGCTGGTTTGAGTAGCCCTGCAGGGGAATCCAATGAAGGTTTGGGGCTAATTTAATGAGCTGTTCGGTGTAACGGCGCCCCTTCTTGGGGTTATAGAGTACGTTTTGCCTTCGATTGGAGAAGGATAAATAATCGATTCCAGTTCGATAGTCATCGTTCACGTAATCAGATAGTTTTATAAGAGCAGATGGTGCTATGCCGTGGGAAATGGCATACTGACGCGCATATTCTGATTGGTATAGATGAATAGGAGCTTTTTTTATCGAAGCAAATGCCCTCTTTTTTGTTTGAAGCATAAGGGCTTTGATTGCTTGTGGAATGCCCTGATTTTCAAATTTGTACTTTGGATCGCACTGGATTTTGAAAAAGTCTACTGATAGCCACCAAAAAATGGTAGTTGCGTTTTTGAATTGTTTTACATAAAAGGGTCGAGTTTCTGGAATTACGACATAGCTGTCTTTGGTATCGGGGATTAAATCTGCGGTAATAAATTCGCTTACATATCTTTTGTATTGTTGAGGTATGGAGGGCTCCATGTTGTTTTTAGAGCATCGGTCGTAGGCGATTACAGCGTCTAAGCCCATTTGATTAAGCTCGTATACAAGCTGATGGAGCAGTTCCGGGCCGCCGGTTGTGACATTTGCGGGCGCAATTATGTAAAACAATTCAATTCGCTTTCTCTTGCTAGGTTGTGAGATTATGTTAATAGAAATAAAGCGTGGCGATAGTATTTTCACCGTCTTTGCTTGAACCTTAAACGACTAATGTCTATTTGGGAAAAACATGAATTGCTTTTCAGAGAATAACGCTCAATCAATTTTTGTCGTCATTTTTGCTGGCGGTGTCGGCTCAAGGATGCGTGGGGCTAGAGTTCCCAAGCAATTTCTCGAACTCGGCGGAAAGCCCATTATCGCGCATACCGTTGATCATTTTGAGCAGCACAGCATGATAGATGGCATTGTTATCGTATGCGTTGAGTCTGGCATGGAGCACATGCGTGAGATCGTTGACAAAGCCCATTACCAGAAAGTACTTTCGATTGTTCCAGGTGGCGAGACGGGTCAGGATTCCATCTTTAATGGTCTTTCTGAGCTTAAACGACTTGGCGTAACGGATGAGGATTCCATTGTTTTGATCCATGATGGCGTTCGACCGCTAATTGACGAGCAGACTGTCACTGCCTGTATCGAATCTGTTTCCCAGTATGGTCCTACCGCAACGGTTGCTCCTTCGCCCGAAACGATTATCGAGGAGGAGAATGGCGTGGTAGAGCGCGTCGTCGACCGCTCGCGCTGTAAGCTTGCACGTGCTCCCCAGGGCTTTAAGTTTAATGATATTTATGCCGAGCATCTCCGCGCACGCAAAGAGGGCAGACATGATTTCATCGATTCAATCTCGCTCATGGCGCACTATGGACACAAGGCGCATACGGTTGAAGGACCTGCGGACAATATTAAGGTGACCACGCAGCGCGATTTCTTTGCGTTTAAGGGGTTTGTCGACTACAAGGAAATGGAGCAGCTATGGCCGCTGTAGATGGGTATTTGTTTGATCGAGCTGCGAAGATTGCCGCTGAGGTCGATCTTCCCTGGGCTGAGTTGGACGGTAAGACCGTTTTGGTGACAGGATCAACGGGTCTCATAGGATCTCAGATCGTGAGGACTCTGCTCTCTAGAAACGATCGCGTTGATGCCGGCATCAACGTGGTTCTGCCCGTTCGAAATACTAAAAAAGCGCAGGCTCTGTTTGGCGACCGAAGTGACGTTTCTGTTCTGGAGTGGTCGCTTGGCGATGAGCTTGTTGGTTCCGAGCACGTGGATTATGTAGCCCATGCTGCCTGCGGAACATCAAGTAAGAGCTTCCTCGAGACTCCCGCCACGACGATTATGCAGATTGTTCATGGTGGGGAGGCTGTACTGAGGTACGCTTGCTCTGTAGATGCGAAGAAGGTGCTGTTCCTCTCTACCATGGAGGTTTACGGCGAGGTCGAAGGTGTGGCTACTGAGGATAACCTTGGTAAACTGGACCCCATGGTCGTTCGCAACAGCTATCCCGAGGCCAAGCGTCTTGTCGAATGCCTGTGTGCTTCGTATGCCACTGAGCACGGTGTCCCTTCGGTTGTTATGCGTTTGGCTCAGACGTTTGGCGAGGGTGTCCATCCCGACGACATGCGAGTGTTTGCCGACTTCGGCCGTCATGCTATCGAAGGCAAGGATATCGTTCTGTTGAGCGACGGGCTTAAGCGCAATGGTTACCTTTCGGTCGACGATTCCGTGCGCGCTATCCTAATTGCGCTAGTTAAGGGTAAACCTGGCGAGGCTTATAACGCAGTTAACGAGGATGCGTATTGCAGCATCAGGGAAATGGCGCAGTTGGTTTTGGACCAGTTTGGCGCTGAAGGCGCACAGGTCCGCAGGGAGTTTGATCCTGAGCGTGAGGCAACGTTTAGGAAGGCTTCTGACCTTATGCTCGACTCGTCCAAGCTCAAGGCATTAGGCTGGAAGCCTTACGATTCGCTCTCTGATATGTATCGTGCCATGATTGACTGCTGGAGTGTTCATGACTAACGAGATAGCGCGAAAGCCGTCCGTCCTTGTGATGATGGCTACTTACAACGGCGAGAAGTATGTCGCTGAACAGATCGATAGCATCCTTGCTCAAGAAGGCGTGAATGTCACGCTTTTGATATCGGATGATGGTTCGAGCGATAGTACGCCTTCGATTTGTAGCCGTTATGCCCAAGATATGCCTAATGTTCAATTTGGCGTCAATGAGAAAAACAAGGGTCTCGCTCGAAACTTTATGGACATGCTTTACGGTGCTGATGCAATGTCCTTCGAATTTTTTTCGTTCTCAGATCAAGACGACTATTGGATGCCCAATAAGCTTGGAAAGGCAATTGAGGCAATTAGTTCAGCTGGCGAGGGCCCTCGCCTGTATTACAGTGACGTGTGCAATGTTGATGAGCATCTAAATGGCGGGTCTAGAGAATACGGCGCCTTTGCTTCGCATGCAAACTCTTTAGGGTTGTTACTGACTGTAAATTGGGCGTCCGGATGCACGATGGTGTTCAATTCGGCTTTTGCGTCTGTCCTTCAACGTTATGTGCCGCGGGATTGGCCTCGTATTCACGATGGCTGGGTTCACTTAGTCGCTAGAGTGCTTAATGCTCAAGTTCCCGATCTTGAGCATGCTTACATTAAGCGCCGCATCTCGGGCCAAAATCAGGTTGGCGAGCGTGGGCTAAACAGTTTGAGCGGCAAGCGTATAAAGAGTATTGCTAGTTCGCTTCTGTCGCCCTCGGAGCATGGTCTTACTGAAGCAGCTTCGCTTTTGCTTGATGGCTATGCCGATAGCATGAGTTCTGAGGACAAAGAACTCGTATCTTGCTTCGTTGATGGACGTCATAGCATTGTGAAGCGCTTGGGTATGATGTTTAATCCAGCTTTTGCGCAACCATTTCCGCTTGAAAACATTATGTTTAAAGGCAAGATGCTTCTAAACGTCTATTAATCCTGTGACAATTTTAGTTCTTTTACGTAGTGCACTCCCGCTCGACGCTTTTCTTTGGGCGGGAGCTGCATATAGTTGCCGTAATGCTTTGTTAGATAACCATCCCAGTCGGCAAACGTTTTGTATTTCTTGCTCTCAAACTCAATGGGGGCAAGGTCGTGCAGTCTTGCGAGTTCCTCGGTCTCAACTTCAATGCTGTAAGCTCCGCCAAATGGCATAGCATAGTGGCACGAGTCGTCTTGATCGTAAGTGCGCATTGCTTTGTCAATTTTACTGATAATCCAGTGTTGGGGAATGAAGAGACACAACGCCTTTGCCACATAATAGGCAGCTTTTTGTATTCCGCCCTTATTTTGAGGAAACTTATATCCGCATTTGACGATATATAGGTTCTTGAGGAACGAAACCTTACGATATTGTTTACTGCGTTCGGTCGAATCGTTCGAAACTCGATCATAGGGGAAAATATCTATCCATACACCCTGCGACATGTCGATATGAGAAGAGTAGGTTTCTGAATACACCGTTCCCTTTTTACGGATCTTGCCAAAAACAAGGCCGCAATTAGGCTCGGTGTTCATGTCTTGGAATATAAAGCCATCGCTCAGTTCGGTTTTACAAGCTTGTGCAAAGCGGTCGTAGTCTTCGCGGAGCATGCCAACATCAATGTCGTCGTCCCACGGAATGAATCCCTTATGGCGTGCGGCGCCCAAACAGGTTCCGCCCGAGAGAAAATAGTCGATTCCGTTTGCATCGCAAATGCGGACAAACTCATCGAGCATTTCAAGCTCGATGAGTTTCAGTTGACATAGTTGATCGTGTGTAATGTCCATTTGCCCTTCTTATGGTTGATTTGCGTGGGTAATAACTTGATTCAAATTAAATGAAGTAAGAAATTCAAGATATCTCATCTAATTATTATTTTAAATTAGATGGTTTGTATTAAGTCGAGCCTTAAAAACGTGACACTTAATGACTGCTGTTAACTTATATTCAATAAATCATTAGTTTTAATATAGGGTTCATTTAAAGGCTGGTTATTGCTTTCGTACCGTATTGATTCAAGTCATTTAACAGGTCAGTGCTAATTGCTATTGATTTAACACGGCGTTATTTAAGCGCACCATATAGCGAACTGACATTAATTGCTGTGCGGTTAAATCGACGTGGTTCTATTAATGTGCCCCTTTAACTTGCTTTAATTGAATTTTTCGCATGAAAAAACTCGAGTCGGCAATGATCTGATATTCGAATGAGCCATATCGGCTCGAAATGCGGCTCTCTATTGTTTCGTAATTAGATTCGTTAATTGAGTGTTATATGCTTTACAGTCTATTCGATAATCGCATCAACGCAAATTTGACATCGAATGGCAAAAAAGAAAACGCCTTCATCCTTTTTGAGATACTTTTGTATGGCTTGGAATTGCGTGAAAATAACGCCATAAATCGTATTGGCGCTTCAGCTAAGCTATTCTATTAAAGTGAATATATTTGCCTGCTTGAGTTTTGATTTAAGGACATGCTTCTGTGGAAACTTCAAAAACGAAAAAAGTTAGTATCATTGTTCCATGCTACAAAGTTGAGAAATATCTTCCTCGATGCTTAGATTCCTTGGTGAGTCAAACGCTTGATGACATTGAAATTATTTGTATAAATGACGGTTCTCCTGATCATTGCATCGATATCCTACGTCAATACGAGGCGCGTTTTCCCGGAAAGATTGTCGTTATAGACAAAGAAAACGAGGGTGTATGGCGCGGTCGTCAGGATGCGATTTCTATTGCGAAGGGCGAGTACATCGGTTTTCTGGATAGCGATGACTATGCTGCGCCAACAATGATCGAAGATCTTTATACTGCCGCAAAGAATAACTCTGCTGATATTAGTGTCTGTGGTTTTTATCGGGTTGACGCTTTAACGGGCAAGCAACTTACGGAAGAGATGTCTGACATCCGTTCTTGTTTTTCAATCGTTGAAGACCCCAAGAAGCTATTGCAGCTCAACGGAGCTCCGTGGAACAAGTTATTCAAAGCTTCACTATTAAAAGGGATGTTTGACTTTAATAATCCTCCTAAAATATTCGACGACATGATGATGCATCTTCTTGTATATCCAGATGCTGATAGAGTGTGTTTTGTGCCCAAGGCGCTTATTTACTACGGTATTCGTAATGATTCCATTATGACGACTATCGGAAAGGAAAAAGTTGAGTCGACATATGCCTGCATGAAAGAAATTAAAGAGTTATATAGAAAGAAGCTCGTCCCTCCATCCCTTGAAGAGTTTCTGGATTTAGCAGCGCTTCTCCATCTGGGAATCTCTCTCATGTTTAGGCTTGCGTATGATCCAACGGCTAATTTGAGGGAGCTTGAATTTGAGAATCGTGAGTTTCTTGATAATAGTTTTCCATTGTGGAGAACAGCAGCGATTCCGATGAGCGACAAGGCAATGCGTAAGGTCGCTTTTTCTCGTCTCATTTATAAGCTTCATTTATTACGTCCCTCGCTTTCAATTTATCGTTTTATGATTGACAAGCTTGGGGTTGATATTAAATGGTAGCAACTAATCGGGATTATTTAGCCTTGAGAAATTACCGCATTTACGTTGGCTTAGGTATGGTCAGCAATTAGTTTAGATACTACAAGTGTCGGCCAAACATCATGAGAGATTATTGTGAATACACTAATTATTATCCCTGCTTATAACGAAGAGGAGTCTCTCGGGTCTACGGTCAGCAGGCTGACCGCTACCGTTCCCGATGTTGACTACCTGGTCGTTAATGACGGTTCCATTGATGGAACTGCCCAAATTTGCCGTGACAATGGCTATCCGTTTTTGGATCTGCCCTGCAACCTAGGTCTTGCTGGTGCATTCCAGGCGGGTATTAAATATGCCTATCGGCATGGGTACGACTGCGCCATTCAGTTTGATGCCGACGGTCAGCACTTGCCTCAGTATATCCATGACTTGGAACAAGCGCTCCAGACATGTGATATCGCGATTGGTTCTCGATTCGTCGATCAGCCCAAGGGCAGCTCGCTGCGTATGTTTGGCAGCAATATCATTCAAGGAGCTATTAAAGTCACGACAGGTCAAGTCATCCATGATCCCACCTCGGGCATGCGTGCTTTTAACAAGCGCATGATTAAGCTGCTTGCTCTCGGTCTCAATATGGGTCCTGAGCCCGATACCGTTTCGTATCTCATTCGATCGGCCAACGCCAAGGTTGTTGAAGTTCCAGTAACTATGGCAGAGCGCGAGGCGGGGGAGAGCTATCTTAACTGGAAATCTTCCGTTAAGTACATGCTTCGCATGACTCTGTCTATTCTGTTTATCCAGTTCTTCCGTAAAAGCCTGGAGGGCGATGCCGCATGACGCTTCCGCTTCGCATTACATTGTTTGCCGCGTCTCTGCTCACCTTTGGTTATATGACCGTCAAGATTCGCGATTCAAAAATGCGTCTTGAGGACTCTCTGTTCTGGTTTTGCTTTTCGGCGCTTTTGCTGCTTGTCAGTATTTTTCCACAGGTGTTTTTCTGGCTTTCGAATCTCGTTGGCACCATGTCGCCTTCGAACTTCGTGTTTCTGTTCTTCATCTTCATCTTGCTTATTGTTTGCTTTAGGTTGAGCGTTCGTCTTTCTCAGCTCGATACGAAGCTTCGCGAGCTTACCCAGCAGTTGGCGATCGAAAAGCTTGAGCGCCATCAAAATGACGAGCGTCATGCGAAAAGAGGCTAATTCATGAAAGGCATCATCCTCGCCGGCGGGTCCGGCACGCGCCTGTACCCGCTCACGCTCGTGACCTCCAAGCAGCTTTTGCCGGTCTACGACAAGCCCATGATCTACTACTCGCTGTCCACCCTCATGCTGGCGGGCATCCGTGACATCCTGGTCATCTCCACGCCGACGGACCTCCCCAACTTCGAGCGCCTGCTCGGGGACGGCTCGCGCTACGGCGTGAACCTGTCCTACGCCGAGCAGCCGAGCCCCGACGGCCTGGCGCAGGCCTTTACCATCGGCGAGGACTTCATCGCCGGCGAGCCGTGCGCCCTGGTGCTCGGCGACAACATCTTCTACGGCAACGGCCTGTCGCGCCACCTGACACGCGCCGTGCAGAACGCAGAGTCGGGCCGCGCCACCGTGTTCGGTTATCACGTCGACGACCCGGAGCGCTTCGGTGTCGTGGAGTTTGATCGCGAGGGCAGAGCCGTCTCCATCGAGGAGAAGCCCGCCGAGCCCAAGAGCTCCTACGCCGTCACCGGCCTGTACTTCTACCCGGGCGACGTGGCCGCCAAGGCCCACGAGGTCGAGCCGTCGGCCCGCGGCGAGCTTGAGATCACCGACCTCAACCGGATGTACCTGGAGGAGGGGACGCTGTCCGTCGTCACCCTCGGCCGCGGCTACGCGTGGCTCGACACCGGCACCATGGAGAGCCTCCACGAGGCTGCGGAGTTCGTCCGTGCTGTGGAGCATAGCCAAGACCTGCCCGTTTCGGTTCCCGAGGAGATTGCCTGGGAGAACGGCTGGATTACAACCGATCAACTTCTCGAGGCCGCGAAGGCCTACGGCAAGTCGGTCTACGGCCAGCACCTCAAGAAGGTCGCCGCCGGCGAGATTGTCAACAGCCCGCGCGAGTACTAATCCGATCCAATGGGAGATAGGAATATGTCTGAAGAGCTCTTCGAGCCCAGGAACATCATCGTCACGGGCGGCTGCGGCTTCATCGGCAGCAACTTCGTCCACTACGTGGTGGACAACCACCCGAGCGTCCACGTCACCGTCCTGGATAAGCTGACCTACGCCGGCAACCCCGAGAACATCGCCGGGCTGCCCTCCGACCGCGTGGAGCTCGTCGTGGGCGACATCTGCGATGCCGAGCTTCTCGAGAAGATCGTCCCGGGCCACGACGCCATCGTGCACTACGCCGCCGAGAGCCATAACGACAACTCCATCGCCGACCCGGAGCCCTTCCTGCGCACCAACGTCGAGGGCACCTTCCGCCTGCTGGAGGCCGTCCGCAAGCACGGCATCCGCTACCACCACGTCTCCACCGACGAGGTCTACGGCGACCTGGCGCTCGACGACCCGGCCAAGTTCACCGAGGAGTCTCCGTACCACCCGAGCAGCCCGTACTCGAGCACCAAGGCGTCCTCCGACATGCTCGTGCGCGCCTGGACCCGCACCTACGGGCTTCGCGCCACGATCTCCAACTGCTCCAACAACTACGGCCCCTACCAGCACGTGGAGAAGTTCATCCCCAGGCAGATCACCAACATAATCGACGGCGTGCGCCCCAAGCTCTACGGAAAGGGCGAGAACGTGCGCGACTGGATCCACACCGAGGACCACTCCTCGGCCGTCTGGGACATCCTGACAAAGGGCCGCATGGGGGAGACCTACCTCATCGGAGCTAATGGCGAGAAGAACAACATCACGGTCCTGCGCATGATACTTACGGCCATGGGCCGCGACCCCGAGGACTTCGACTGGGTCGCCGACCGCCCCGGCCACGACCGCCGCTACGCCATCGACTCCACCAAGCTCCAGCGCGAGCTCGGCTGGAGGCCGGCCCACACCGACTTCGCCGAGGGCCTGAAGCAGACCATCGACTGGTACGTGGAGAACGAGTCCTGGTGGCGTCCGGCCAAGGAGGCCACCGAGGCCAGGTATATGGCCCAGGGCCAGTAGACCGAACCCCGGCGAACCGCACCGCGGGGCACCGCGCGGGGCCACAGGGCATGGCGATGATCCTGCGTCCCCGTACGGGCGCCCCGGCCCCCCAACCTCTTCGATAGGAGCTTTTCCCACATGGCAGACATCGCATTCGAGAAGGACCTCTCCGTGGCGGAGACCGGCATCGAGGGCCTGAAGGTCGTCGACCTGGCCGTCCACGGCGACTCGCGCGGCTGGTTCAAGGAGAACTGGCAGCGCGCCAAGATGACTGCCCTGGGCATCCCGGACCTCCGCGTCGTCCAGAACAACATCTCCTACAACGACAGCCGGGGCGTCACCCGCGGCATCCACGCCGAGCCCTGGGACAAGTTCATCTCCGTGGCCCGCGGCAGCGTCTTCGGCGCCTGGGTGGATCTGCGCGAGGGCAGCGCCACCTACGGCAAGGTATTCACCTGCACCCTGAACTCGAGCAAGGCCATCTATGTCCCGCGCGGCGTGGGCAACAGCTTCCAGGCCCTGGAGGACGGTACCGCCTACACCTACCTGGTGGACGCCCACTGGTCGCTGGAGCTCAAGAAGACCTACACCTTCGTGAACCTCGCCGACCCTGAGCTCGCCATCGAGTGGCCCATCCCGCTGGATCAGGCCACCGTATCCGAGGCCGACCTCAACCACCCGATGCTCGCCGACGTCGTCCCCATGGCGCCCAGGCGTACCCTCGTTACCGGCTGCAACGGCCAGCTGGGCCGTGCGGTCCGCGCGCTGGCCGAGGAGCGCGGCTTCGCCAAGGACTTCGACTTCTGCGACATCGACACCTTCGATATGTCCGACCCGGACGCCTATTCACAGTACGACTGGTCGCTCTACGGCACCGTGATCAACTGCGGCGCCTACACGGCGGTCGACAGGGCCGAGACCCCCGAGGGCCGCGTGACCGCCTGGAAGGCGAACGCGACGGGGCCGGCGCTGCTCGCCCGCATCTGCGCCGAGCACGGGATCACCCTCGTCCACGTTTCCTCCGACTACGTCTTCGACGGCACCGCCGAGGTCCACACGGAGGACGAGCCGTTCAGCCCGCTTTCCGTCTACGGCCAGACCAAGGCCGCCGGCGACATCGCAGTGGCCGGCTGCCCGCGCCACTACATCATGCGCTCCAGCTGGGTCATCGGCGAGGGCCACAACTTCGTCAAGACCATGAAGTGCCTGTCCGACCGCGTCGCCGACCCCGTGGACGGGCTCGAGCAGGTCACCGTGGTCGACGACCAGCTGGGACGCCTGACCTTCACGCGCGACATGGCCGAGGCCATCTTTCATGTGCTGGGCTCACACTCCCCCTACGGCACCTATAACTGCACCGGCTCCGGCGCCGTCAAGTCCTGGGCCGACATCGCCTGCGCCGTCTTCGAGGCCGCCAACGGCAACGGCGACAGGGTCGTGCCGGTTTCGACCGACGACTACTACGCCGTCGCCGAGGGCCCCGTCGCCCCGCGCCCGGTCCATTCCGTGCTTGACCTGTCCAAGCTTGAGGCAGCTGGATTCCATATGCCTGATTGGGAAGAAGAGTTGGGGGAGTACCTTAAGGCGCTCTAGATCCGTTGTGTTGTATGGCCTGTCTGTTTTTACAGTGAGTTGAATCTTCAACGGACTATTTTTAGTTGAAGGATTAATGCATTTGTTGGTCATCCGGGGAAAGGGTGCATTTTCGAACGATTCATATCACTTTATTGCATTAGCCGTTAAATGTTTAGATGTCTAATTCGTGGCTTTTGTCTACCGGGCATACAGCGGCCAGCTTTGAGCCACCCGCTTTACGGATGGGGCCTAACGGCTTTAGAAAGCCACCCTTCCGACCGATATTGACGATTGTTCAGCCCGTCGGTATTCGAGTCGAAGGGGTGGCCACTGTGGCCCAGAAGGCTTGCAGCTTCTCTCGCACAAGGTGGATGAGCAGGTGTCACATCGTGTTCACGCCGAGGTGTAGGCACAAAGTAACTACAACCAAATCCGGAACGACATAGGGGAGATTCTGTTTATGTTAACTGAGAAGTGATTCGAGGGGCTACTGTGGAAATCTTGGTCTTCCTTTGGTCTAGGATTGTTAAAGGATATCGGTTACAGTTATTTCAGAAATAACTTTGGGTTACCGGATCTCCCGAGAAGATTGTCCGAACAGGTTGCAGCAGTTCGTTCATTCTTGGGTGTCGCCTCGCTTACGGTTCTAACAAAATCAGACCTTTCGATTAGTTTTAGAAGCTCGATGGAAAACGTTGACAAGAGGACCGTTGTCAAGGCGAATGCGATGACCCAGATTGCTATTAATTTGGCCCGGAAAGTCGATGCCCCTCCGTTTGACAAATCAAAATTCGAACTTGCGGTCAATGGCGCTTTGAAACAGTCGACGAATCATGGCAGTTTTTATCCCCTAATTTGTCAAGCATTTCTTGATTCTAGCGTGGTCCTTGTTGTACTTCCAAATTTGTCTGGATCTAAGACAAATGGGGCCACTAAAAAGATAGGCTCTAAAATTATGCTTATGGTGAATGATCGTAGGCTATACGCTGATTCTTTTTGGTTCACGCTCTTTCATGAGGCTGGTCATATTCTCAATGACGATCTTGGCATTTCTTTTGATCAAGATTCTGGAGAGAAGGAGGAGCGTGCCGATCGCTTTGCAGCCGATGCGCTTATTGATCCGGTAAAATACTCCGACTTTGTTGATCGTGGGGTTTTAGTTTGTCGGCCGTTATTTCTTTTGCCAATGAAATAAACCGTGATCCCGGCATCGTGCTAGGTCGTCTGCAAAATGATGGTTTGGTTCGCCACGATGACCGTCGTTTGGTGTCTTTGCGAACGCGCTACAGGGTCATTGCTGATTAACGGAAGTGGAAAACGTTCATTATGGGTGAGGGATGCAATTATTGCGAATGTATCTACGTTTGTTGAGGTTCGTTAAGCAGCGCTTCGAGTGATTGCCGGGAATTGACTACAGCAATCGTCATCAAGATTGTGGAGAGCTTTACTTGGGTGTTGATATTCATTAAGTAGGGGACTTATTCAGGAAGTTGCGCTAAGAAGCTAAGACTTAGCCTTTTGAACTCAATTATGAGGTTTCCAATACAATAAGCGCTCTTTTTTGTTACCTTGATTGTGGAGTGGATGAAATCCGTAAGCAATGGGAGGCTTTAGACTGTTTTCAATTCGGTTGCTTCATTTGCCGGTACGCTGCTCTTTAGCATTCGATTAACCAGCGGCACTTTTAACGAGAGGTTATTAATGCGGATGTTTACTACTTCTGTTTTGATCATCGTGTTCATTTTGTTTTTCCCCGGAACCCTGTTTTTACGCCTTGGCTTCAAAAAGGTTAACCCTCAATTCGTCTGCTTTGCTCCGGCACTGTCGGCATTCTTTTTTCTAGTTGCAGGCGTTATCGGAACGGGTTTGGGCCTTACTGGGGCGGCATTTTTTGTCTTGCTGACGATTTGTTTTACCGTTTTTCTTGCCCTTCCGATTCGTTCGATTAACTCAAGGTCGCGTCTATCAGACGATGGTTTTTCTAATGTCAGTCGACTGACATGGCCGGCGGTGGGGATATGCGCAGCTGCTGGCGCTACTCTCGTTGCCGCATTGTTTTTGAGTAATATCGACGGGTTTTCTTCCTTCATTCAGTACGATGACAACCTATCGCATCTCGCCTGGATTAAATCGATCGCTGATTCGGGCAATTTCTCAACAATACGTGTGACGTTTTACGATCCGGCTGTCTCTCCTTCTGCTTTCTTGGGCAGCGGGTCGTATTATCCGATTGTCTGGCATGTACCTGCAGCTCTGCTTGTTTCCCTTACGGGGGTTCAAACGTCTGTGGCGGAAAATGCTTCTATTTTTTGTTTTATAGCGTTTGCATATCCGTTAGGTATCTTGGCATTTTTAGATTCCATCTGTAGGAACACCAAAGTGTCTCCCTTTATCGTTGCGATCTCTTCTTTTGCCTCTGTTGCATTTCCTATGCGCATGCTTGCCGTTCACGGCCCGTTTCCGAATATTGCCGCATTTTGTTTGGTGCCCGCTGCTGTTACCTTCTTAGTTCGCTCCCTCTCTTTTGGTGAGCGTTTTTGCTTTTGCGGGGCAAGGTTCTACTCTTTTGTCTTGGCGCTTGTTGGCGTAGCTGGTGTTCATCCAAATGCTGCCATCTTCACCTGCCTTTTGATTGCACCATTTATTTTGCTGAGGATCATTCCGCTTGGGATTATGTCTAGGTGTGAGAAAACCTCCTCAAATAGTTCGATTCTTAGAACTAGATGCGCTCAGGTGATCTTTTGCATTCTCTGCGCACTATTATGGGTGATTGTCTATAATCTACCGTTTATGCGGGGAATCGTTTCTTTCACCTGGGAATGGGGCATGTCGCTTGAGTGTATTCTTCAGTCAATCGTTAGTGGCTCTTTCTTCTTTGGGATTCCTCAGGTCATCCTATTTCCACTATTTGTAATAGGTTCCATCTATGTTGTTATCCGTGAAAAAGAACAACGATGGATTTTCTTCAGTATCGCCATCATATTGCTGATATATATCGGCGCCGGGGCGTTTTCACCTGAGGCCCGTTCTTTTTTTTCAGGTTTTTGGTACACGGATCCCGAGCGAGTTGCCGCTATGGTTGTGATCTCGCTTGTACCGCTTCTGTATTTTGGTTTGCACTGTGTTGCCCTAGTTATATACAGTGCCATTAGGCATCCAAAGTTTTTTCCAGGAAACTTTGGCTTCAATCTATCTGCAGCGCTGATATCCCTACTGTTCTTTTTCCTTAATTGCTATCCATTCAATTATGCGTACGCGTGGGAAGATCATTCTAGAGGTGATTTGACCAATGCTTTCACGCTTAATTCTTACGATCTATATAATGGCTATTCGCGCTACCGTGTCCAAGCCTACACTGCTGCCGAACGGGATTTTATTCAACAAGTCAAGGAAGAGGTTCCAAAAGGCAGCCTCATAATTAATCTTCCTGTTGATGGCAGCTCATTTGCTTGGTCTGTCGACGATCTTAATCTGTACTATCATGCCAAGCTCGGTTCGGTAGAATCTGAGGACAGTCACGCTATTCGCAAATGTCTTTGTAATATCTCAACTGATTCTACAGTCAAAGATGCTGTCGCGAACATTGGAGCAAAGTATGTTCTCTTGCTTGATCGTAGCGACTATACGGCGGAGGACAAGCATGTACGCTATTCTCGCGATCTTCAATACAAGAAAAAAGACTGGAAGGGGATTACTGAAATAAACGATGAGACTCCTGGTTTTGAACCGATACTATCGTCGGGGTCAATGAGACTGTATCTGATTAAATAACGAGTTTAAGGTTCTCTAATGACAATACGCCGCCACTATATGGACGTTCTCAATGTTCTTTCTTGTTTTGCCGTTGTTGTCCTCCACTGCACGACTGTCGTATACGTTAATCAAGGCAACATGCAGTGGTTTGTTTCAGTTGTACTGCAGTCATTATTTATGTTTGCCGTGCCGGTCTTCTTTATGATCAGCGGAGCAAATCTTGTTGGATACCGTTCTCGGTACTCTACCAAAGTCTTTTTCCAAAAGAGGCTCAAGCGTGTTCTGATGACGCTCGTCAGCTTTAGTTTTTTTATTTATGTCCTTAGCTGCTTTGTTCCGGCCCAACTTGGTCTTCCATCGAGATCTTTCTCCCTTTTTGAGTTCATTAATCTGTTTCTAACCAATCAAATTTGCGATGTTTATTGGTTTATGTATTCGATTTTGATTCTGTATTTGATTACTCCGCTATTGGCTTGTTTTGCGTCGAATAAGCGTTTGCTGGAGTATGCAATTTGCCTCTGCGTTGTCTCTACTGCAGTAATTCCTTTTG
Source organism: Collinsella sp. Sow4_D11 (assembly GCF_052116465.1). Classification (NCBI taxonomy): domain Bacteria; kingdom Bacillati; phylum Actinomycetota; class Coriobacteriia; order Coriobacteriales; family Coriobacteriaceae; genus Collinsella; species Collinsella sp. Sow4_D11. Next base: position 18,023 of record NZ_JBQKLA010000006.1, read on the forward strand.
CAAATCGTTTTGTATCAAACCATGATCTATTCTCAGTGTTTGCCGTACCCTATTTGACGGGTGCGATAATGTACTACTTAATTGGCTACTACATCGTTACGTATTCCCCTTTTGAAGACTGTGCCGATAGAATGCGTCCCGCTTTGCTGATCGTCGCGATTTGCTCCGTTGTTTTTATGGCACTTATGACAATTAAGACCAACGTACCGCACACGGTGCTGTCCGGGGCGTATTCGGATTACGATAATTTTTACAACAATTACCTAAACCTTCCGGTTTTGGTGTACTCAGTCTCACTTTTCATGTTGTTCAGATCTTTAGAGCCGCTTTTCCAATCTGATAAGCATCCGTTCATGACTGTATTTTCTAAACTGTCTTCCCTTAGTTTTGATGTCTACGCCATACATATGGTGTTTATTTGGGCTTTGGATGTCTATGTTCTGCATAATATTTTTTGGGATGCGGTTATTCGCCCGTTCGTAGTCTTTGTACTCTCTCTTTTGTTTGCATTTGTGCTGGAGTTCCTTAAGAAGTTCTGTCAAATAAAGCGAACTGCAAAAGTCTAAGGCTGTAAGCACAGCGTTATTTGGTTCAGTTGGCGTTCATAAAACGTACCGCCGCTGATCTTGAGGCTGGGTGTGAAAATAGAACAGGAGATGGACCCTGTTCCTTCCGGTTGGATTTTGGAAGGAGCAGGGTCCATTAATGTGCAGCCTTATTGTCGCTTGCTAGATTTCGATGGCCTACTTCTTTTTCCTAAGTGCCCTCACTGCTGATTTCATCATCTCTCGCCGCGCGCTACCGACCGGTGCGATGGGATCGATGAATTTGCGAAGCGGATTATCGGGTGATATCGCATGTTCGTGTATTTTGAGAGGGGAGGAGGAAGCCGTTCTCCCCGGTCCCGCCAACATGCTCATAAGGGATTCATAAAAGGGAGTCTGGCGCGCATAAGCCCAATAGGCAGCGCTTCGGTCACACGAGGAGAACTTCCAAGGCTTTTCGAATCCTGCATAGTGAATTATTTTTTCGTGATTGCGTGAATCGTTGAAGGCGTCAAATGCAGAAGCAGGTGCAAAAGAGAAGACGTTTGCAATGCGATTATTGCAGTCGATCATGACGTTCCAGTCGTAGTCGAGCCAAGTTACACGGCCTTCGCAGTGCGCGTTCAGAACATCTTGATCGTTGTAGATAAAGCGATCATCGGAAGCGTAATCGAGCCACGTCTCAATTGAATAGAGCTCGCGCATCTCAGCGGTATTGAGTACAAGAACGCCTGCCTGAAAGTAATTGTAGGGGTTTCTCATGCCCAAGACCTTTTTGGCGTAGGTAAGCCGCTTGCCGTTTTTCATGTTAAGGTTGCCCAAAAAATCGATATCGTGGGCAGCGGCGAGGAGGTTATTGCCCAAGTCCACGCCATAGAGTTCAGAAATATCACCCTGGACAATCAGGTCGCTATCAAGGTATAGAACCTTGTCGTAGTCAGGCAAAATCTCTTGAATCAAGAAACGGTAATACGTTTCAACGCTGATATGAGGGTTGTTGGTGCTCAAATCATGGCGAAGCACGTATTCGCTTACATCACAAAAACGCAACGACATGTTGTCAAACTGTCCAAAGAAGCGCTGCATGGTCGATTGATTATCTCCAGCAATATCCCTATGGAGAACAACCACATCGTAGAAGTACTCTTTGGAGGCGTTGAGTAGCGTGGAATAAACCGTGGTGGTAAGCATGGGGACATAGTTATTGTCTGCGGCGAAAACGACCGGGATAATCTGCTTGCTGTTTGCTTTTCCGTAAGGAGCCGTAAACGACGCGCGGCGATCCGGTCTTCTAAAGTGAACACACTGCAGCTCGGCCATCTTCCAGCCTGCTCCTATGCGTTCATGATGAATGAGGTAGATATTAAGTAGCCTCTCGGCAAGATGCCCGGGTGTACGTACGCCTTCTTTTGAATAACGAGACATATCGGTTATGGAAACGAACTCTTCTAGCAGGGGGAAGAGCCATGCGCAGTAATCGTTAAAAATCTCACGCTTCATGATAAACATGTTGCAGAAGCGCCCCATGTGGCCACTGAGGAACTTGTCGGCGTCCTGCCCATATTCCGGATGCTGCTTTTTGAGGATGGAAACGATCTTGTCCAGGTCTTTAACGAATAGTTTATCTGCGGCATCGTATTGAGAGCGCAGAGTGGCATTTCGTCCAGCATAGGTGCGAATGTCCTTGCGTTCGGTAGTGATGACGTCGTACTGAGTCACAAACTTCTCGATACTCTTGTCGTCCAATGCGTATTTCTTTTGAGATGCCGCATCGATGAAATCGTCCATGATCTCGCCGTAGATGTTCTCATCGTGGCGCGTGCCCGAGAAATCAAAATAGCGACGGTAATGGCAAAAACCGACATACTCGCTCGAGGTGTTTTTCCAAGCCCAATACTGGGTTGTTAGTTCGCAGTACATTGGATTGAGGCCCGAAATGTTATTGCCCTTATCGTCGTGGAATGCCCAAGGGAACCTTTCATTACGAAGGCTGCAGCCAACTTGCACTGGCTGGAGTATTGAACTGTCAAATAGCTCGACAGGTTTGTGGGCTGAGACAAAGATACGAATGTTTCGGTTTTCATAGCTTTTGCGCTTTGCCATGTTAACCAGATCGTTTACGTGGTCGCGAGCGGCTGTGTAGAACGCCATAAAACGTGGAGAAGTTGCAGCGCCAGTTGATGCAAGCTTCTTTGCATGTTCGTACCAATCGAGGGCCATGTCATTTGCGGGGGTGTTATTTGTCTGTAGAAGGCCATACGCTCTGTCGCGAGAAAGACGCATGAGCTCTTCGGCAACGGGCATTTTGCCCATTACCTTTGCCGCTTCGTCGGCAGCATCGAGTTTTTGATCTTCTGGTACGCGAACAAGCCAATCGTTGAAAAGCAACTCGTACATTTTTACAGCGGCTTCCGAGCAGGTCTTCTTTATGTCGAAGGCATCGAAAGCGACTGCAAATGTTCTCATGTGATCGACGTTAGCTTGAAAATCGGAAGCGCTTTTGAAGAAGGCCGATACCGAGAGTGAGGAGTCGGAATTGACGCCTCGACCAAGGTAATAGCGTACACCGACAATGTCGTTGGCGGTGTATTGCGAGCGCGCGTTCGCGAGTGTGACAAAAGACTCGTATGCGTCCTCAGCTCGCTCAAGCCTGTCGTTGGTCATCGCCGCAAACATTCTGCGGAAGAAGCCTCCCGCATAGACTCGCTGAGTGATACGCCAGTCCTGAAGATAACCCTTGCGTGCACTGAAGACGGCTTCAAATATGTCTTTATTGAACAGGGGATCAACGGGTGCATTGATGTAGTTCTGGAAGTTGGAAGCCTCGTTATCGCTTACGCCAGCATTAATGACATCGATGCCAAAGTGAAGGACATCACAGGGGGTGGCGTTGAGATAAGAGTCGAACTTGGCAAGGCAGTCGTCGCCGAGCTCGTCATCTGAATCCAGGAGAATGATGTAGTCGCCGGTGCTTTTTGCAACGGCAATTTTTCGCCCGATGTGAAGCCCGCGGTTCGTATCTTGGATGAGCGGTATGACACGGCTGTCCTTTTGAGCGTATTGCTCAAGTATCGAGGCGGTGGAGTCGGGACTTCCGTCGTCAACTACGATGAGCTCAAAATCGGTAAACGATTGAGCCAGGACGCTGTCGATGCAAGCGGGCAGATATTTTTCATCTTTATATGATGAAACGCAGATGGAAAAACGCGGCATGTCGTTCTCCTTACAGGGTACATGTCTTAACTTGACCATGATAATCTCGTGGCAGGGCACTGGGGCCATGGATAGGTTGGGAGTACAAACACAGCAGAAATAGCTCAGTTCTTTTCTTGCCTCGTAGCAAATTCGTTGATTGGCCATAGCTGATATGGGTACTTTTCCAGTTTTGCATAGGCTGGTTTTACCGACACGAGGGAGGGCTATACTTTCCACAGTTGTGTTTTACGAGATAAGGAGTTGGTTTGTGGCTGACAACGTAGAGAGTCAAAAAGCGGTGGCTAAACCGGCCTCTCACGCTAAAAATGATTATGAGAAGGATAAATTTATCCTCAGGCAGTTGGTTACCAAGGATTTTAAGATTAAGTATCGTCGCAGCGTTTTGGGCGTAGCTTGGTCCGTGCTTAATCCTTTGTTGATGATGATTGTCATGTCGATCGTGTTTTCGACTATCTTTGCCCAAGGTCGTAATGGCTCCATCACGCCTGAGATGTATCCACTTTATTTGATCGTCGGTAACGTGACGTTTTCCGTCATGTCCGAGTCTACGAACCAAGCGCTTATGTCCATCATTTGGGCTTCCTCACTGCTAAAGAAGGTCAAGGTGCATCGCTGGGTATTCCCGGTGCAGAAGGTGCTGTTCTCGCTCGTTAACTTCGCCTTCTCTTTGGTTGCTGTTGCCTTGGTTATGCTTTGGTTCCATGTGGTTCCTACTTGGCATTTAATCCTGTTGCCGGTTTGCCTCCTTTTGCTCATGTGCTTCTGCATGGGCTTGGGTCTGATGCTTTCGGCGTTGGCAGTCTTCTTCCGCGATGTCATGCATCTGTGGAGTGTTGTCATTACTGCCTGGATGTATCTGACGCCGATTTTCTGGACGACTGACTTCATTGGTCAAATGGCTCATTGGATTCAGGTGCTTGTTGTGGTGAATCCCATGTACAACTATCTGCAGTTTATGCGTGATATTTTCCTGTTCAACACCGTACCCTCTGCGCTTACGCTTGGCCTGTGTGTTGCTTGGGCTGTTATCGCCCTTGCTGCTGGCTATACCGTGTTCCACAAGACCGAGCACAAGTTTATTCTCTACATCTAAGGAGTGCTGTTCATGACTGAATCTGCTATTGATTACAGCAAGCAGCCCCTTGCTGTCGAGGTTAAAGACGTCACCATGATCTTTAACATGGCGTCTGAGTCGCTTACAAACCTCAAGGAATACTTTATTAAGCTCGCCAAGCACGAGCTGTTCTTTGAGGAATTCCGTGCGCTTAAGCACATTTCGTTTGATGTGCATCGCGGCGAGGTTGTTGGCCTTGTTGGTACTAACGGTTCCGGTAAGTCTACGATGCTCAAGATTATCGCTGGCGTTTTGGAACCCAGCGAAGGTGAGGTTAAGGTCCACGGCAATATCGCGCCGCTGATTGAGCTCGGCGCCGGCTTTGATCCGGAGCTTACTGCGCGTGAGAACATCTATCTGAACGGTGCACTACTTGGCTATACCAAGGAGTTTATCGACGCTAGCTTTGACGATATCATTGAGTTCGCTGAGCTTAAAGACTTCGTTGACATGCCGCTGAAGAACTTCTCTTCGGGTATGGTCGCGCGTATCGCCTTTGCTATCGCCACGATTACCGAGCCCGATATCCTCATCGTCGATGAGACTCTTTCTGTTGGCGATGTCTTTTTCCAGCAGAAGTGCGAGCGTCGTATTCAGCACTTTATCGAGAGCGGCGACGTCACGGTCTTATTTGTTTCTCACTCCATGGAGCAGGTTGAGCGTATTTGTCAGCGTGCCGTATGGATCGAGAAAGGCGATCTACGCATGGATGGCCCCGTGGATGAGGTTTGCAAGGCGTACCACGACCAGTTCAAGTAGGTTATAATTTATTAGCCGTGTGAACTTGTACCCGCTTGGACGTGCGGCTTTTATGCTCCATTAGCTCAGTTGGATAGAGCAGGGGACTTCTAATCCCAAGGTCGACGGTTCGAATCCGCCATGGAGCACCAGAGAAACAGCTGGCCGGGCCATGTACCCGGCCATTTTTATAAAAGCCGGGTTCGCTCGTGAGCGCATGACTTCTCGCAGAGCATGGTTCTATGCACCTTTTGGGCCGTCCATCTCAAATATGCTTTAACTTAATCGTGGTTCTTTATTTCCTTGTACACCTTCAACTCCCACTGCTTACGCTCCACCTTGGCTACGGAGTCCAGGATAAAGCCCGTAGCGAGCGAAAGCCCGCACAGGAACATGAACGCCGCGGCGAGCATAGCCGTGGGGAAGCGCGGTACGAGACCGGTGGCAAAGTACTCCGTAACGATGGGGATTCCCAATGCGAGGCCGATCGCCGCAAAGACGAGCGCAACAAGTGAGAAGAACTTAAGCGGGCGGTAGTCCTTAAAGAGGGTGCCAATCATGGCAATCACTCGAATGCCGTCGCTTACGGTATTGAGCTTGGACTCCGAACCGGCTGGACGGTCTCGATACTCGATTGGTACATCTTTAATGCGCCAGCGATGGTCTACGGCGTGAATGGATAGCTCCGTCTCGATTTGGAAGCCTTCAGAGAGTACCGGGAACGTCTTGACGAAGGGCTTGCTCATGGCGCGGTAGCCAGTCATGACGTCGTCAAAGCTGTAGCCGTAGATCCATTTAATCATGCTGCGAACCAGGTTATTGCCAAAGCCGTGGAAGGCTCGCTTGTTCTCTTCGGCGTATGTACCGTTGGAAAGTCTATCGCCTACGGTCATATCCGCTTCGCCGGCAAGGATGGGGTCGCACAGTGCGCGCGCTGACTCAGCCGGATAGGTGTCGTCTCCATCGACCATGAGATAACAATCAGCCTCGATATCACGGAACATTTGACGGCAAACGTTGCCCTTGCCCTGACGGGGTTCGAATTTAACGGTTGCCCCATGCTCGCGTGCAATTTGGGCGGTGCCGTCGCTAGAGTTGTTGTCATATACATAGACAGTGGCTTCGGGCAGCTCGCGGTGATAATCGTCTACTACCTTTGCAATGGTTAACGCTTCGTTGTAGCAGGGGATGATTACGGCAATATTGTTTGAGTTCACGTTGATCTCCAGAGTTTGGTTGTTGCCGTTAGAAGTATAGTCGATACATTTTTGCATTGGTTTTAAAGGGCTGAAAACCAGAGGGGACACATGCGTCTGCCGTGGTATTGTTTAAACACGGGCTGTACGACATGGGGATGACTTACAGCCTTTTTTCTCAAATGGAAATGGTGCGTTTCGATCGCTCCATAAATAGGCCCGGCACAGCAATGAACTGTGCCGGGCTTCCTGCTTGTGTGTTTATGACCGCCTTGTTTACGCCTCAGTCGGCTCCACGCCCAGCTCGTTGCGGACGAGCTCGAAGGCGGCGGCGATGGCCTTGTCCATGTCGTAGTACTTGTAGCCGCCCAGGCGACCGGCGAAGATCACGTCGCCCTCCTGCGCCGCCAGCTCCTCGTATTGCTTGTAGAGGGCCTCGTTCTTGGCGTCGTTGATGGGGTAGTAGGGCTCGTCGCCGGGCTTCCAGTCGGCCGGGTACTCGCGCGTGATGACGGTCTTGTCCTGCGTGCCGAACTCAAAGTGCTTGTGCTCGATGATGCGCGTGTAGGGGATCTCGCGCTCGGTGTAGTTGACCACGGCCACGCCCTGGTGGTCCTGCTCGTCGAGTGTCTCGGTCTCAAAGCGCAGGCTGCGGTACTCGAGCGTGCCCAGCTTAAAGTCGTAGAACGCGTCGATGGGGCCGCAGTAGATCGTCTTGGCGGCGATATCGGGCTCTGCGGCGATCAGCTCCTTGTACTCCACGCCGCAGCGCACCTCTATGCCCTCGAGCATGTTGGCGACCATCTTGGTGTAGCCGCCCATGGGGATGCCCTGGTAGCGATCGTTGAAGTAGTTGTTGTCGTAGGTGAAGCGGCAGGGGAGACGCTTGATGATGCTCGCGGGCAGGTCGCGGCAGTCGCGGCCCCACTGCTTCTCGGTGTAGCCCTTCACGAGCGTCTCGAAGATGTCGCGGCCGACGAGCGACAGCGCCTGCTCCTCCAGGTTCTGCGGCTCGCCGATGTTCTCGGCGGCCACCTGCTCGGCGATCTTGGCCTTGGCGTCTGCCGGCGTAACGACACCCGGCCACATCTTGGCGAAGGTGTTCATGTTAAAGGGCATGTTGTACATGTTGCCGTGGAAGTTGGCGACCGGCGAGTTGACGTAGTTGTTGAACTCGGCGAAGCGGTTAACGTAGTCCCACACGTCCCTCATGGAGGTGTGGAAGATGTGCGCTCCGTAGCGGTGGACCTGGATGCCCTCGACGTCCTCGGTGTAGATGTTGCCGGCGATGTGGTCGCGGCGGTCGATGACCAGGACCGACTTGCCGGCGCGCTTGGCGGCATTGGCAAAGACCGCGCCCGAAAGGCCGGCGCCGACGACGAGGTAATCGTACTGGGACATGGATATGCTCCTTTGTATGTCAATTGGACGGTTACAAATGATTCAGGGCAAACGCCACTGGCTCATTTGTCTCAAAGATTAGTCTAGCAGACGCTCCCTCAGCAGCTCCAGCGCGTGGGCGTAGCCTTGCAGGCCCTCGCCGGTGATGGTGGCGAAGCAAGCCAGGCGCGCATAGCTCACCTGGCGGAAGTCCTCGCGCGTCTCGACGGCGCTAATGTGGACCTCCACGGCGGGGATGGCGACGGCCTTGAGGGCGTCCAGGATGGCTACGCTGGTGTGCGTGTAGGCCGCCGGGTTGATGACGATGCCGTCGACCTTGCCGTAGGCCTCCTGGATCTTGTCGACGATGCTGCCCTCGTGGTTGGACTGGAAGACCTCGACCTCGTCAAAGCCCTGTGCGGCACCTGCCTCCTGGCAGATCTGTACCAGGCGGTCGTAGTTGTCGCTGCCGTAGATGCCCGGCTCGCGAATGCCGAGCATGTTGAGGTTGGGTCCGTTGATGACGAGTGCTTTCATGGTTGCTTCCTTTGCGGTCTGGTTGGTGGCGGGGCTTGCTGTCTGCGGCGTTTGCCCAGATAAAACCTGCCAAAATAAACCTGTCCCTTTTTGGTAGGTTTTAGAGGGTGTCGAGGAGGGCGCGTGCGGTGTTGGCGGCGCAGTCGCGTGAGTCGATGATGTAGTCGGCCCAGGCGCGGTAGCGCGGCATGCGCTGCTCGGCGAGCTTATCGATGCCATCGCGGGCGGTGATGGGGCGACCCTTGTGGGCGAGCTCGTCGAGCTTGCGGTTGAGCATCACGATCTGGCTGTTCTGGTGCAACAGGGGATAGTTCTCGTCACGCGTGACCACGCCGCCGCCGGTGGAGAGCACCAGGCCGCTGCGCTTGGAAATGTCGGCCAGCGCCGCCGTCTCCTGCTCGCGGAAGGCTGCCTCGCCGCGCTCGACGATAAAGTCGGCGCAGGACATGCCCAAACGCTCCTCGAGCGCGCGGTCCAAGTCGATGTGCTCGCGGCCCGTGAGCTGGGCGATCTGCTCGCCCACGCGGGTCTTGCCCGAGCCCGGCATGCCGATGAGCGCGATGTTCTGCTCACGGCGAGACAAGCGCTCCGTTACGTCCAGGATGCGCTCGCGCGGGGTGACTTGGCCGGTGTAGCGCTCGACAGCCTGTGCCGCTTGGGCCACGAGCATCAGCAGGCCGCCGATGCAGGGGATGCCGCGGCGCTCGGCCTCGAGCATGAGTCCCGTGCGGGCGGGGTTGTAGACAATGTCGATGACGCCCTCGAGCGCATCGAGTCCTTCGAGCGTGCAGGGGGCGTCGGGGCAGTGGGGGAACATGCCGGCGGGCGTGCAGTTGACGAGCAGCGCCGCGTCGGACTGCTGCGCGATGTTGTCGTAGTTGACTTTACTTGTGCGGCCGACAGGCACAACGACGGCGCCCAGGTCGCCGAGCACCATGCTTGCTGTGGTGCCGGCACCACCGGTGGCGCCGAGCACGAGGACCTTCTTTCCGGCAACCTCAACGCCCAGCTCCTCGACCAGGCATTGGAAGCCAAAGTAGTCGGTGTTGTCGCCGCGCAGGCGGCCGTCGGGTAGGCGCGTGATGGTGTTGACGTTACCCATGCGCTTGGCCAGGGGACTCAGCTCGTCCAGGTAGTCCATGACGGCGCGCTTGTAGGGGATGGTCACGTTGGTGCCCTCCCACTCGTCGCCCGTCATAAAGGCCTCAAGTTCCTCGGGCTCACGCTCAAAGCGCACATACTCCAGCCCTGCGAGCTCCTTGTAGATGGTCGGGGTGTAGCTGTGGCCCAGCACGCGTCCCAGCACGCCGTAGGGACGGGTTGCGGCGGTATCGGTCATCTAAAGCACCTCCGTGTAGCTGCCAAAGTAGGTGAAACTCTCGCACACGTCGTCGATGGAATCGAGCAAGTCGTCGAGGGCCTTGCTGCCAAAGGGGCAGTCCAGGTCAAAGTAGAACATAAACTCAAAGTCGTGCCCGGGGATGGGGCGGCTCTCAAGCTTGATGAGGTTGATGTTGAGTGCGTAGAAGCGCTCGAGCACGCGGTAGAGGGCACCCGGCTCGTTTGCCGTAGTGATCATGAGCGAGGTGCGGTTGGCACCGGGATAGACGCGCGGCTCACGGCTGATGACGACAAAGCGCGTGTAGTTGTTGTCCGAGTCCTGGATGTTGGGCTCCAGCACCTCCAGACCGTAGAGCGCGGCACAGCTGCGCGAGGCGATAGCGGCGACATCGGTGCGACCGGAGTTGGCGACCATCTCGGCTGACATAGCCGTGTTGGGGTACTTGGTGGCGTGCAGGCCGTGGGCCTCGATAAAGCCGGCGCACTGGGCGATGGCCTGGCCATGGCTGTAGACCTCGCGCACGTCGGCGAGCTTGGTGCCGGGCTTGACGAGCAGGTTGTGATCGATCTTGAGGCGCAGCGAGCGCACGATGTGGAAGTCGAACTGGGCGAGAAGATCGTAGACGGCGTTGACCGATCCGGCAGTTGAGTTTTCGATGGGCAACACGCCAAACTCGCAAAAGCCGTCGCGCACGGCGCGCATAACGCCTTCAAAGGTCTCAAAGAACGTAATATCGGGCACGTCGAAGAGCTTGCACGCGGCGATTTGGCTGTAGGCGCCCTCGACGCCCTGGCAGGCGACGGTGGCCGTCTGAGGGAAAGGTGTGTCAAATGCTGCTGCCGTGGCATGGGCCTTTTGCGACACCGTGATGCCCTTGAGCTCGTTGATGTAGCGCTGCTGCTCGGCCTTGCTCATGCTCATGAGAAGGCGGAACAGGGTGATGGTCTGGGCCTCGTAGCGCTCGGGCGCGCGGCCGGCGAGGTTGTTGAGTTTGGAGCGCTCGCGGGCGGGGTCGAAGACGGCCTTGCCCATCTCGATCTTTGACTTGGCGACCTCGGTGGCAATGTCCATGCGCTCGACAAAGCTATTGAGGAGCGTGGTATCGATGCCGTCGATGGCTTGGCGAATATCGGCAAGGTCCATGGAGACCCCTTTCGTGAATCGTTGCCTAGGGTAGTTAATTTGGGACGGGGCTTTTTTAGCTACCCTTTGACTGGTGGCGAATCGATGGGTGCCGGGGCAAATACTCACTGGCATATGGGGGTAGCTAAAAAAGCCCCGTCCCAAATTAGCTACCCTCGGGGTGGGTGGGCTAAAGCTGGGCGGCGTCCTCGAGGAGGGCGTCCCAGATGGCGAGCGCTGCGGCTGCCTCGGCTACGGGGACGGCGCGCGGGACGATGCAGGGATCGTGGCGGCCGTGGACCGAGAGCTCCGCATTTTCCATGGCGTCCATGTCCACGGTCTGCTGCTCGCGACCGATGGAGGGCGTCGGCTTTACGGCCATGCGCCACATGACGGGCGCGCCGGTGGAGATGCCGCCCAGAATGCCGCCGGCGTTGTTGGACTCGACCGCAATCTCGCCGGTCTCGGCATCAACGCGGTACGGGTCGTTGTTCTCGCTGCCGCGCATGGCGGCCACGGCAAAGCCCATGCCAAACTCCACGCCCTTTACGGCGGGAATGCCAAAGGCGATTTGCGCGATGCGGTTCTCGATGCCATCGAACATGGGGTCACCGATACCCGCGGGGAGCCCATAGATGCCGCACTCCACGATGCCGCCGATGCTATCGAGTTCATTGCGCGCGGCGAGTATTTCCTCGCGCATACGGCCGGCAGCAGCAGCGTCGATGCACGGTAGGTCGTTCGAAAGGATCGCCTTGCGGTCGGCCTCGCGATAGACCATGTCGTCCATGGGCAGGTCGGAGATGCCGCCGATCTGCGCGACGTGCGCCATCACCTGAATGCCGCGGGCCTCGAGTGCCTGCAGCGCGATGCCGCCGGCGATGCATAAGGGGGCCGTAAGACGTCCAGAGAAATGCCCGCCGCCGGCGACGTCGTGCATGTTGTGGTACTTCACGCGCGCCGGAAAGTCTGCGTGCCCGGGGCGGGGCTTGCGGCGCAGCTCGGAGTAGTCCTTGGAGCGCGTGTTGGTGTTCTCAATGATCGCAGCGATGGGCGCGCCGGTGGTGTGTCCATCGACCACGCCGGCAATGATGTGCGCGGCGTCGGCCTCGCGGCGCTTGGTCGCGGTCTCGTCGCGACCGGGGGCGCGACGGTCCAAAAACGCCTGCAGCTGCTCCTGGTCAACGGCGATACCTGCCGGAATGCCGTCGAGCGAGCAGCCGATGGCGGGGGAGTGCGACTGGCCGAAGATGCTTAAGTGCAAAACGTTGCCAAAGGTCGAGGACATGCTACTCCTCCTCGAGCGTGACCTTGCCGCCCAGCAGGCGGTAGTGGTCGAAGAAATCGGGATAGGACTTGTTGACGGCCTCGGCGCCGTGGATCACAACTTCGCCGGTAGCACGGCTCGCGGCGATGGCGGCCATCATGGCGATACGATGGTCGTTGTGCGAATCGACCTCGCCGCCGGTAAAGGCGTCGACGCCCTTGATGATGAGATCGTCGCCGGCAATGCGCACCTGCGCGCCCAGTGCAGTGAGCTCGCGTGTGGTGGTGGCCAAGCGATCGGATTCTTTGATGCGTAGGCGGGCACAATCGCGGATGAACGTGCGGCCCTGCGCCAGCGATGCTACGGCCGAGATAACGGGCACCAGGTCGGGGATGTCGTGCGCGCTCATCTCAAAGCCTGCGAGCTTGTCGGACTGCACGGTGGCGGCGTTGGTGGAGCGCACGATGCGGGCGCCAAAGCGCGAGAGCGCGGCAAGCACGTTGCGATCACCCTGGGCCGAGCTGAGTGACACACCCTCGACGGTGATGGGGTCGGAGCCGATGGCGCCGGCACACAGCCAAAAGGCCGCATTGGACCAGTCGCCCTCGACGGCTACGTTGCCGGGCGTGCGGTACGAGCCGCTGCTCACGCGGAAGTTCGTGACCTCGGGCTTGCCATTCTTGGCGGGGATGCGCTCGACGTTGACCTCGACGCCGAAGGCCTTCATGGCCTGGATGGTCAGGTTGATATAGGGACGGCTCTCGATAAGGCCGGTCACCTGCACGCAGGAGGGCTGGGCCAGCAGCGGGGCCGCCAGCAGCAAGCCGGAAATGTACTGCGAGCTCACGTTGCCCGGCAGGATAAACGTGCCCGGGCGCATGCGGCCACTTGTCTTGAGCGGAAAGCCGCCCAGGCCCTGCAGGTCGCAGCCGGCGGCGATGATCTCGTCGGAGAGCGGGGAGAGCGGGCGGGCGCCCAGGCGGCCCTGGCCCACAAACGTGGCCTCTGCTCCCAGCGCGCAGGCGACGGGCAGCATAAAGCGGAGCGTGGAGCCGCTCTCGCCGCAGTCGAGCGTGCTGCCGGCAAGTGCTTTGAGCAGGCCAAACTCAATACTTTTCATAGTGGGATGGACTTGGAAGCCATCCTCGACGGTCTCGATGCGGGCGCCGAGCGCCGTGAGGCAGCGCACCGTGGCCTCGATATCGGCGCAGGTGGTGTTGCAGGTCACATGCGTCTCTCCGTTGGCAAGGGCGGCGCAGATGATGAGGCGGTGCGCCATCGACTTGGATGCGATGGCGGGGACGGTGCCCTTGAGTGGGGACGGAGTGATGCGGGCTAGCATGCGGAGGCGTCTCCCTTCTGGCCGAGGCCCTCGGCAATTAAATCATGGAAGGTGGAAAGCGGCGTGCGGTCGATGCTGCAGCGGCCAATGTCGTGTGGAATCACCAGGTCGATGGTGTCACCGGCTCGTTTTTTGTCGTGCAGTGCCTCGGCAAAGACGGCGTCGGCGGAAAGCTCGCAGCGGGTCTTGAGGCCGTGGCGGGCGCAGAGCTCCTCGATGCGGCCGGGCAGCTCGGCGTCGCAAATGCCGTGCAGGGCTGCGGCGCGCGTGATGATGCCCATGCCGATCGACACGCAGTTGCCATGTCCCAGCTCAAAGTGCTCGCAGGCCTCGACAGCGTGTCCAGCGCTGTGTCCAAAGTTGAGGAGCTTGCGCTGGTTGGACTCGCGCTCGTCGGCAACGACCACGGCGCGCTTGATGTCGATATTGCGGGCGATGATGAGCGCCACGCGGGCAACGTCGCGGTTGAGGAGCTCCAGCGTGAGCGGGGTCTTCTCCAACTCGGTGAAAAGCTCGGGGTCGGCGATCACGGCGTGTTTGACGACCTCTCCGCAGCCATCGGCGAACTGCTCGGGCGTGAGGGTGGCGAGACACCCCACGTCGGCAATAACCACACTCGGCTGCCAAAAGGCGCCGGCCAGGTTTTTGCCGGCAGCTAGGTCGATGGCCGTCTTGCCGCCCACCGACGAGTCCACCATGGCGAGCAGGCTCGTGGGGATCTGCACAAATTTACAGCCGCGCATGTAGGTGGCGGCCACAAAGCCAGCCACGTCGCCTACGACGCCGCCGCCGAGTGCCACGATCACGTCGGAGCGCGAAAGCTCGTGCTCGGCCACAAACTCCAAGATGTTGATGTAGGTATCGGCGCGCTTGTGGGCCTCGCCGGCCTCGAAGGTGCAGACACTCACCGTATAGCCCGCAGCCTCCAGGCTCTGCTTAACGGGCATCTGGTAGAGCGGGCCTACGTTGGTGTCCGTCACGATGACGGCGCGCGATCCGCCGGCGTTGGCGCGGACGAGCGGGCCCGCCTGCTCCAGCAAAAACGTGCCGACGTGCACCTGGTAGGGGCGTGCGGTGTCGATATCGATGGTAATCGCCATAAGCTTTGGTCCTTTCGACCTGGCGTGATAGGTGGTCTAGTGGGCGGCCTCGTCGTCGAGCGCGCGCTTAATGCGGTCGCCCTCGGCAAGGAGATTCTCAAGATAGCGCTGGTCGCGGTCCTTGAGCGCACGGCTGTAGGCGCTAAGCGAGTCGATCAGATGGTCGATCTCAAAGGCGAGCGCGTCGGCGTCGTCGATCATGAGCTCCGACCACATCTGGGGGTTGAGGTGCGCCACGCGGGTAAGGTCGCGGTAGCTTCCGGCCGAAAAACCGTGGTGAACCTGGGCAGTCGGGCTTTTGACGTAGGCGTTTGAGACGACGTGCGCGAGCTGGCTCGTAAAGGCGATCACGCGGTCGTGCTCGGCGGCGGTGGTCACGCTGAACTTGCCAAAGCCTAAGGGGCGCACCATTTCGCGCACCTGGCCTAAAAGCTCCAGTTTGAGCGCATCGTCCACTGCAGGCGGCACGAGCACGAGTGGCGCGCCCTGGAACAGGTCGGCACGGGAGTGAGCGTAGCCCGAGTACTGGGTGCCCGCCATGGGGTGCGCGCCCACAAAGTAAAACCCGTACTCGCGGGCAAGCTGAAAGGCACGCTCGCACACGATGCCCTTCACGCCCACGGTGTCAATCACCACGGGTCCCATGATGGCCTCGGTATCGGTGGCGTCGGCGAGCGCTTGGGCGTGCGTCTCGAGCCACTCGATGCAGGCCTCGGGGTAACAGGCCAGCACGATGATGTCGCACTCGCCGAGCGTCTCGTCGTTGAGCTCGCCGGCGACGGTGCCCATGCTGGCGGCCGTCATGACGTCATCGTCGGGGTCCCAGGCCAGCACACGGACGCCCGCCTGCGCATAGCCGCGGGCAAAGCTGCCGCCGATCAGGCCCAGGCCCACAACGCCGGCGCATTTGGGGCCGCCCTGGTTAACGCGTGCGTTTCTTACCGTACCCATGGGCTACTCCATGGTCTCTTGGCAGACAACCTCGCGGATGGCGCGGATGCGGCGCATGGTGTCGTCGAACTGGTCGGGGGTGAGGGCCTGGGCGCCGTCGGACCACGCGCGGCTGGGCTCGTCGTGGACCTCGATCTCCAGACCGTTGGCGCCGCAGGCGGTCGCGGCGAGCGCCATGGGTTCAACGTAGCGGGTGTAGCCGGTGGCGTGGCTGGGGTCGGCCACGACGGGCAGGTGCGACAGGTGGTGCAGCACCGGCACGGCGTTGAGGTCGAAGGTGTTACGGGTGCGGGTCTCGAAGGTGCGAATGCCGCGCTCGCACAGGATAACGTTGTCGTTGCCCTCGCTCATGATGTACTCGGCAGCCATGAGCAGCTCGTCGATCGTGCCGGACATGCCGCGCTTGAGCAGGACCGGGGTCTGGGTCTTGCCGACCTCCTTGAGCAGGGGGAAGTTCTGGGCGTTGCGGGCGCCAATCTGCATGACGTCAATCTTCTTATCCAAGAAGACCTGCACGTCGCGCGGGTCCATGATCTCGGTGACGATCGGCATGTCGAGCTCGGCCGATGCCTCGCATAGCAGGTCCAGGCCGGCGGGGCCCATGCCCTGGTAGGCGTAAGGGGAGGTGCGGGGCTTGTAGGCACCGCCACGCAGCATGGTGGCGCCGGCGGCCTTTACGCGGCGTGCGATGCGAATGAGGTTTTCGCCCTCGACGGAGCAGGGTCCGGCGATGACCTGGAACTGGTCGCCGCCGATCTTGATGCCGTGGCCGCAGTCGATGACGGAGTCCTCGGGGTGGAACTTGCGGTTGGCACGCTTGAACGGTTCGGAGACGCGCTGCACACGCTCGACGACGTCCATGGACTCGAGCAGGAACGGGTCGATCTTGGTTGTATCGCCCACCAGGCCGATGATGGTCTCGTTCTCGCCCCGCGACACGTCGGTTTTGAGACCCTTCTTCTCAATCCAGCTGACGATGTGGCCGATGGCCTCATCGCTGGCGCTCTGCTTTAAAATTGCAATCATGGTGTGCCTCTCACCTCGATGGATAACCCGTGCAAAAACGGCCCGCAGTGCGAGCCGTATCATATGGTGCATGAGAGTTTATACTAATTATTTCACTTTTGCGTCCTAAAGTGAGCCGTTGCGCTTCGTCTCCCACGTAATTGCAGAGCTTTTTCTATTATGTTGTTAGCTCGTGGCGCACTTGGGTATAATGCCAACCGTTGGCCCTATTAGCTCAGGGGATTAGAGCGTCTGCCTCCGGAGCAGAAGGCCGTTGGTTCGAATCCAACATGGGGCACCATCGAACGTAAGGCCGTCCGAACCTCGTATGGTCCGGGCGGTTTTCTTATACCGATGCGACGTGATGGGACGTGGTATGGCAGCTACAGATATCGAGCGCGGACTTTCGACCGCCGAGGTCGAGGAGCGCATTGCCGCCGGCAAGATCAACCGCAACATGGAGCTCAAGACCAAATCGGTTCGTGAGCTTATCATCGAAAATCTCTGCACGCTGTTCAATCTGATCAACGTGATTTTAGCGATTTTGGTCATTATGACCGGATCGTTTAAGAACCTGACGTTCCTGTTCGTGGTGTTCCTCAATACCGCCATTGGCGTCATCCAGTCCATGCGCTCCAAGAAGATGGTCGACAAGCTCACGCTCCTCACTTCTAAGAAGGCCATCGCGGTGCGCGACGGCGCCGAGGTGGAGCTCGACTTGGACCAGATCGTGCTCGACGACATCATTCGTCTGGGGCGCGGGGACCAGATACCTGCCGACGCCGTGGTGGTATCGGGCGAGGCGCTCGTTAACGAAAGTCTGCTGACGGGCGAGAGCGACCTCATCAAAAAGCAGCCTGGCTCCGAGCTCATGAGCGGCAGCTTTATCGACTCGGGCCTGTTGCGTGCCCGCGTGGTCCATGTTGGTGCGGATAACTATGTGGCCAAGATCAACAACGAGGCCAAGTACGTCAAAAAGGTCAATTCCGAGATCATGAACGCGCTCAACGCCATCGTGCGCTTTGCGAGCATCATCATGATTCCGCTCGGTCTGGCCTTGTTTGCCGCGAGTGTGAGCGGGCTATGGGATGCCGCCGGTACGCCGGGCGATAGCGCGCTTTCGTGGTGCTTTTCCGAGCTGCTGGCCGGTCGCGTGCCTTCGTCGGCGCTGCTGTCCACGGTGGGCGCTCTTTTGGGCATGATTCCGCAGGGCCTGGTGCTGCTGACCTCATCGGTGCTTGCCATCGCGACGGTGCGCCTGGCGCGCCGCAAGGTACTCGCGCAACAGCTCTATTGCATCGAGACGCTCGCGCGCGTCGACGTGCTGTGCCTGGACAAGACGGGCACTATCACGTCGGGTCGCATGGAGGTCGAGGGCACCTATCCGTTGCCCGTTGAGGGTGTGGGCTTGGCCCCGGACGAGGCACCTGTCCCCGTCGATACTACCGTGCTCGATTTTGCGCTTGCCAATGTCGCGCGCGCGACCTCGGCCGATGCCAATGAGACCTGCCAGGCGCTGCTCAACTACTACGCCGACCGCCCGGTCGAGGTGTCCGAGCCGCTGTCGGTCATTCCGTTTTCGTCCTCCAAAAAGTGGAGCGGCGCCTCGTTTGCGCAGGGCTCTTATGTGATGGGCGCGGCGCAATTTGTGCTTTCGGAGCGTATCTTTGCGCAGGTCGAAAATCGTGTGGCCGAGCTTGCCGACACCTGCCGCGTGCTCGTGGTGGCCCGTGTGGACGGCTTTACGCCCGATGGCGATATGGTGGGCGAGGCCGAGCCCGTGGGCTTTGTGACCATTCGCGATGAGATTCGCACTTCGGCCGCCGAGACCATCGGCTACTTTAACGAGCAGGGTGTGACCCTTAACGTGATCAGTGGCGACGACCCGCGCACGGTGTCGTCGATCGCACGCGTGGTGGGCGTGCCGGGGGCGGACGCTTATGTGGACGCCACGACGCTCGATACGCCGTCCAAGATTGATGCGGCGGTGGACCGCTATCACGTCTTTGGCCGCGTGACCCCGCAGCAGAAGCGCGAGCTCGTGCAGGCGCTCAAGCGTCGTGGCCATACCGTTGCCATGACGGGTGACGGCGTCAACGATGTGCTGGCACTCAAGGAGGCGGACTGCTCCGTGGCCATGGCCGCCGGTTCCGACGCCGCACGCAACGTGGCCGAGATCGTGCTGGTCGATAACGACTTTGCCTCGATGCCCGCCGTGGTGGCCGAGGGCCGTCGCTCCATCAACAACCTGCAGCGTTCGGCCTCGCTGTTCCTGACCAAGACGCTGTTCTCGATGGGCCTGGCGGCGCTGTGCATCGCGCTGCCGCCGTATCCCTTTGAGCCAATCCAGATGACGCTCATCAACTTCTTCTGCATCGGCGCGCCGGGCTTTGTGCTGGGCCTTGAGCCCAACAATGCACGCGTGAAGGGGTCGTTCTTGACCAACGTGCTCAAGCGCGCGCTGCCGGCATCGGTTGCAGTCATTTTGGCCGCGGCGCTCGATATCTTTGTGGCGCGCGTGTTTGGCTTTAGCCAGCTCACGCTGTCGACGATGTGCCTTCTCACGTCGTGCGCGGCAAGCGTGAGCCTGATCTGGCGTATCTCGCAGCCGCTCACACCCTTGCGCGTGATGCTCTTTGTATTTGTCGTCGCCGGCATCTTGGTGGGCGTTATCGGATTCCCCGAGCTGCTGTCTATCGCCAACTTGTCGATGGGCGAGGCAATTATCCTTTTGGTGATTGTGGTCTTTACTTGCAGCGTGTTCTTTAAACTCGCCACGATGATGGATTCGCTTAAGCCGCGTCGCCGCCATGCCGCCACTGGCTTTGGCCGCGGCGTGCGCGTTCGCTTGGGCCGCGGTGGCGGCAAGGTGAGCTCGACGGGCTCGACGGCCGAGCGTTTTGCCAAGCGCGTCGCCGCCGACATGGCGCAGCGCCGCGAGGAGCGTACGACTCGTGAGGCCGAGGCCCGAGCGCTCGAGGGCGTGGAAAAGACCCAGCCTAAGAAAAAGAAGGGCGCGGGCGCCAAGCGCTCGCGTGTGACCAAGTCCGCCCAGGGCATTAAGGTTTCGATGCCGAGCAAAAAGAAGAAGTAACCGCACCTCACAGGGTAGCTAATTTGGGACGGGGCTTTTTTAGCTACCCGGCTGATGACGCGATCTATTTGGCCGATTGGCGGCCAGGGCAGCTAAAAAAGCCCCGTCCCAAATTAGCTACCCTGCGATGTTGAATTGGTGCCCTGTGCCTTTAGGGGCGTAGCGATGTTATGCTCTAACCTCGATGGTTCGAATGATTCCGAAAAGAGGATGCCGTGATTTGCCCGCATTGTCTCAAGACCATAGAGGACGGCTCCTCGTTCTGCCCCTATTGCAATACCTATGTTGGCCCGGGCGATGGCCCCGAGCACACCGAGTTTGTGTTCTGCGAAGGCTGCGGTGCCCGTCTGTCGCCTCATGACCGTACCTGTTCCAAGTGCGGGCGCCCTGCCCCGGGCATTCTATCCGAGGATGCGGCCGCATCCGACCTGGCTGCTGGGCGCACGGCTGGTTTTCCCCGCCTGACGCAGGAGCAGATCGATACCGAGGTGCCCCATGCGCCGGCCTCTGCCGCCGCGGTACTTTCCGATGCCGCCGATCCCAATGAGACCTGCGTGCTGCCGGCTTTCGACAGGGATTTTGGCATTCCCAAGGTCGATATCCCGCTGCCGGTGTCCCTTCGTGACGACGCTCAGTCCAAAAATCAAAAACCCAAGCGCAAGGTGCATCCGGACGAGGATGCCTACCACAAGCACAAGCGCCGTATTCCCAAGCCGCTCATCGTCATCGCGTTGCTCGCTGTCGTGTGCGGCAGTGCCTATTGGTTTGTGACGTCGGACCCCATGGGCGTTATGCCGGGCTTTTACGACCAGTTTGGCCAGGCCGCCAAGACGACGTTCCCCTCGCGCCAGAAGGGCGAGGCTACCGAGGAAGAGACCAAGTCCGACAATACCGCCGAGGTGGTCCAGGAGGAGACCGTCCTTTCCGACGACCAGCTCTATACCAAGCTCGACGGTCTGTATCAGACCATCGTGTCGTATGGCGACGATGATCAGATCGGTGAGGTTGTCGACTCGTTTAACAGCGGGTACCTGCGCACGCCGCTCTCCACGCGTCAGGAGCTGTCGCAGAGCGCTTATGCCCTGCGCGACCAGATCAAAAAGACCCAAGACGAGCTCAACAACCTTAAGGTGCAAGATGATACCGTCTACGCGGAGGATATCGAGCACCTCAAGCAGCTTGCCGAGTGGATGTACGAGCGCGTCGACATGATCTGCCAGAGCTGGGATATCTCGCTGTCCATTCCCGATGGCGAGTCGCTGAGTGCACGCCAGAGTGAAATCTTGGCTCCCATCGCACAGGGCGGCAACAGCGCCCTTAACCAGTACGATGCCAATGTGAGCGCCTGGAAGCCGCAGCCGCGTTCGTAATTTGTTGCCCTCCGACGGCATAACCTGCGTGCGCAATTGATGGAAGCCCGTGCTTATTGCTACAATTCGTACAAATATGCTTTAAACGCACGAGGAAGGAACCACATGTTTGGTTTTAAGAAAGAGCTTTATACGCCCGAGTACCAGCTCGCTGGTGACGAGTGCGCGATCATCGAGACGTCGAAGGGCACGATCAAGGTCAAATTTGACGGCGAGGGCGCTCCCATCCATGTGGCGAACTTCTGCGAGCTTTCCACCATGGGCTTTTATGACGGCCTTAAGTTTCACCGCTATGTGCCCGGCTTTGTGATCCAGGGCGGCGACCCCAATACCCGCGATATGTCCGGCGCTGACGTCGCCGCCGGCCTTGAGGGCCCCGACGGTATGCCCGGCACCGGTGGCCCCGGCTACTGCATCAAGGGAGAGTTTGCCACCAACCCGCGCAACAGCCATGTGGACGGTGCGCTTGCCATGGCACGTTCCATGGACCCCGACTCTGCGGGCTCCCAGTTCTACTTCTGTCTGGGTGCCCAGCACAATCTGGATTCCGGTTACACCGTCTTTGGCACCACGGTCGAGGGCCTCGACGTGATTTCGCAGCTGCGTGCCGGCGACGAGATCGTCCATGTCGAGATCGTTCACGAGTAAAAGGGGACTTCCTTGAATAGCCAGCTGATTCAACAGGGTCGAGCCGCTTATCGTGCGGGCGACTTTTCTGCAGCCGCTCAGATGCTCGGTGCGGCAAAGACCCCCAGCGAGATCATGGGCGAGGCCGACCATCTGCGTGGCAACGCTCTGATGCACCTGGGTATGTATGCCGAGGCTGCCGAGGCGTACGCGGCTGCTCTCAACGACGGCACCTATGGAAAGCGCGGCGCGCTGCTCACCAACCGCGGCAAGGCGCTCGCTGCCGTGGGTGACTATGTGACCGCAGCCCAGGCGTTCTCCGCCGCAACGCAGGATGCTTCCTATGCCACGCCGTTTAAGGCCTATCTGGGTCTTGGCAACGCGCTGTTCCAGTCGGGCGATTTCGCCAATGCAGGCACTGCCTTCCGCCAGGCCGCCATCGATGGCGCCAATCCAGCCCCCGCGGCCGCCCTTGGCGAACTCGGCCGCTGCTTCATCAAACTTGGCCGACCGGCGGACGCCGTGGAGACCTATCGCACGGCCATCGACTTTGCCGGTCCGCGCGATGACACGCGTGCGCTTAACGCGGGTATGGGCGAGGCGCTTTCTGCCGCGGGTCGTCCTTCCGAGGCGCTCGATGCCTTTAATGCCGCCACCGCCGACGGCATCTATCAGCTCACACCCGAGCAGGCCGATGAGCTTGCCCGCGTGCACGATTCACTTGCCGCGCTTTCGGCCCAGACCGCCATGGCCACGGCCCCGGCGCCCGCCATGGATACGACTGATGTCGATTCGCTCGATCCCACGGGTGCCACTGGCCAGTTTATGCCCGATCCATCCGACACGGGCTTCTTTACGCTGTCCGAGTCCGAGATGGTCCAGCAGGATCGTCAGGACCGCAAGCAGGCCAAGGTCCGTCGTCGCCATCGCCATACGGGCCTCAAGGTCTTCCTGGTTTTGCTTCTGCTGATTGTTCTTGCCGCGGGCGGTTTGGGCTTTGCCTACACGCGCGGCATGGGTATCCCCTCGCAGGAGTCCGTCATCACCGATCTGTTCCAGGCTGCCGGCGACGGTGATACCGCCAAGGCCGAGTCCTGCCTGGCCTCCAGCCTGTCCGAGGACGCCAAGGCGATGATTATCTCCTCGATCCCGCAGGGCGCCACCGTCTCCATCGAGGGCATGGATCAGTCCATGACCGAGACCACCGCGAAGGTGAAGGCTTCCCTGTCCAAGGGCGGCGAGCAGGAATATACCGTCAAATTCGTGCGCTCCGATAACCATATCGGCTGGGCGGTATCTTCGCTCGACATCGATTTCTCGGCCGCTGACAACCAGTAGTGACCTTATGAGATTTGGCGCTGCCCGGTGCTTCACCGCAAGTGAGGTGCCGGGCTTGCGCTAGTATGATGGGCTAGTAGTTTTCCAGCAATCATCCAACACATCAGGAGTTGCGTTGTTTTCTTTGATGGACATGTTCTTCGGTAGCTATGCGGGCGATCTAGCCATCGACCTCGGCACCGCCAATACGCTTGTCTCTGTGCGCGGCAAGGGCATCGTCATTCGCGAGCCTTCCGTCGTCGCCATCGACAAAAACGATGAGCGCATTCTTGCAGTCGGTATCGAGGCCAAGCGTATGCTTGGCCGTACGCCCGGCAACATTGTGGCCGTGCGTCCTCTCAAGGATGGCGTTATTGCCGACTTCGATGTCACCGAGGCCATGCTTCGCTACTTCATTGATAAGGCTTCCGAGAAGCGCTATCCGTGGACCCCTCGTCCGCGCGTCGTCGTATGCGTTCCCTCTGGTGTCACGTCGGTCGAGAAGCGCGCCGTGTTCGAGGCTACGATTCAGGCTGGCGCTCGCCAGGCCTATCTGATCGAGGAGCCTATGGCCGCGGCTATCGGTGCTGACTTGCCTGTCGAAGAGCCGACCGGCTCCATGGTCATCGATATCGGTGGCGGCACCACCGAGGTCGCCGTTATCGCCATGGGCGGTATCGTCGTGTCGCAGTCCATCCGTATTGCCGGCGACGAGTTCGATCAGGCTATCCTCACGCATGTTCGCGATGCCTACAATTTGGCCATCGGCGAGCGTACGGCCGAGGACATTAAGATTAAGGTCGGCTCTGCCGTGCCGCTCAAGGACGAGCTCGACGTCGAGGTCAATGGCCGCGACGTGATCACGGGCCTGCCCAAGACCGTGCGCATCGAGAGCGAGGAGATTCGTCGTGCGCTCAATAAGCCGCTCGACGAGATGGCCAAGGCCGTCAAGGACGCACTCGACGCCACGCCGCCCGATCTTGCCTCGGATCTTATGTACTACGGCATTCTGTTGACCGGCGGCGGTGCGCTGCTGCGCGGCCTCGACGTCCGCTTGCGCGATGAGACAGGCGTTTCGGTCAACGTGAGCCCCACGGCGCTCGACAACGTCGTAAACGGTTGCGCCCGCGTGCTCGAGGCCAACGCGTTTGACGGCGGTTTCGTCCAGACCAATGCTTAATTTCCAAAAGGTGGATTCCATTTGGCACGATCTTCGGGTTTCTCTTCAAATCTGAATACCAAGCGACAATCAACGGGTATGCGCCCGTTGATTGTTTTCAGCCTGATTTCTGTGTTGCTGCTCACGTTTTACATTCGAGAGGGCGAGGCCGGGCCGATACATGCCGTGCGCTCGGGCGTCACGACAATCACCTCTCCGGTGCGTTTCGTTGGCTCGGCGGTGGCGGCGCCATTCAATGCCATCGGCAACGTGTTCTCCAACCTCACCGCTTCGCAGGAGTCGCTCGACGACCTTAAGAAGCAAAACGAGGTCCTCACTTCCAAGGTCGCGGAGCTTTCCGAGGCCCAAAAGACCGCTGAGCGCCTTGAGGGTCTGGTGGGCCTGCAGTCGACCTATAACCTCAAGTCCACTGCGGCTCGTATTGTCGGAGCCTCGGGTGACGCTTGGACGTCGACCGTCACCATCGATAAGGGTTCTGCCGACGGGCTTACCATCAACATGCCCGTGACGAGCTCGGCCGGCGTCATCGGCCAGATTATCGAGGTTTCGGCCAAGACATCGACCGTGCGCCTGATTGGCGACGAGAACTCTGGTGTGTCCGCCATGGTGCAGGACACGCGCGCACAAGGCATGCTACAGGGCCAGCCCGATGGCACGCTGCGTCTTGAGTACGTGAGCGTCGACTCCGATGTTAAGGTGGGCGATATCATCGTGACCTCGGGCATCGGTGGCGTGTTTCCCAAGGGACTGCCGCTCGGCACCGTGTCTTCGGTCGAGAAGTCGGCTAACGACGTGTACTACACCATTGTGGTACGTGCGCAGACCACGGCCGAGAACAATGAGGAAGTGCTCGTCATTACCTCGCTCACCGACGAGCAGTCGGCTTCGGACGATGATGTGAGCTCGGCCAATAGTGCCCCGCAGGGCACGTCGCGCGATGCTGCGACTCAGTCTAAGGACGAGAAATCGGATGATGATTCCGACACGGCCGAAGCGTCCGATTCTGGATCGAGCGAATAGGGAGGCATGTCCATGGATCTACACGAGCAGGGGACTGGCTCCCGCGCCTTTGCAATCGCCGCTATCGTCTGCGTGCTGCTGCAGGCGGGACTGGCACCGCAAATCTCTATCGCGGGCGGTCGCGTCAACTTTATGATCATCTTGGTGTGCCTGAGCGTGTTTTCGGGCGACCCTACGCGTGCCGTCGTGTGCGGCTTTTGCAGCGGTCTGTTTTACGACCTTTCCGCCGCCGTTCCGGTGGGCGTTATGTCGCTGCTGCTGACCGTGGGCAGTTTTGCTTTGGTGCACAGCGCGGCTGGTCAGACGGGCGGCTCGCCGGGCGCGCGCGGCATTACCGTGGGCGCCTTTGCGCTTGCCATCAACGTGGTCTACAGCATCATCTTGCTGTTTATGGGTCTGGAGACGAGCTTTGTGGTGGCCATCTTTGGGCACGCTCTGCCGTCCTCGATCCTGACGGGCTTGATTGCCATTCCGTTTTTGATGTCCGGCGCCGCTCCGCAGTCTGGCTATGGGTTCTCCGCGCGCGGTGGGCGTCAGACGGGCATGCGCTTTAAGCCCAAGACCCGTAAGCTCAAATAGGGGAGGCCTCAAGATGTCTTCCCAGTTGACGGTTGTTGTCGCCGGTATCGCGCTGGTCGTGGCCATTGTGGTCGCGCTGGTCATCATGCGCCGCGGCGACTCCCGCTTTACCTACGACACACAGCACGGAACGGCCCCGCGCGCCACCGAGGGCGAGGGCAATACGGCCGCCACGGCCTTCAAGGGCCGTTTTTCCATCCTCACCACGGGCGTGGGTGCCATGTTTGCCGCGCTTGCCGTTAAGCTGTGGGGCATGCAGATGGTCTCGTCGGACTACTACGACAAGCAGGCCAAGAGCAATCAGACCCGTACCGTTACCACGCCGGCCGTGCGTGGCCGCATCTTGGACCGCAACGGCGTCGCACTGGTGCAAAACCGCCCCTCGCTCGCCGTCGTCGCCTATCGCGATCTTGCCGACGACAAGGTGCTGGTGCGTCATCTTGCCAACGTGCTCGGCATGCCGTATGTCGCGGTGCTGCGCAACATCCAGGACAATTCCGAGGGCGCGCAGAGCCTGCATACGATCGCGACTGACGTGCGCCGCTCTACCGTCGCCTACATTCAGGAGCACGCCGGTGAGTTTCCCGGCGTGAAGATCGCCGAGCGCACCGAGCGCCAGTACCCGTATGGCGAGACCGCCTGCCATATTTTGGGCTATACCGGCACCATTACCTCCGAGCAGCTCGAGGCGCAGAACAAGAAGTCGTCGGACGGCAACGAAAGCGCGGCTGGCCAGATCTCGTATCAATCGGGCGATATTGTGGGTCAGGCGGGCGTAGAGATTTACTACGAAAATCTGCTGCAGGGCATTCGCGGTGAGCAGACCGTGAAAGTTGACGCCTCGGGTAACGTTACCGGTCAAGCCGGCGCCGTTCCCGCCAAGGCCGGTTCTGACATTAAGCTTACGCTCGATCTTAAGATTCAACAGGCCTGCGAGACGGCTCTGGCGAATGCCATTGAGCTTGCCAAGACTGCGGGCCATAGCAATGCCGGCAACGGAGCCGTGGTGTGCCTCGACCCCAACAACGGCGAGATCTTGGGCATGGCAAGCGAACCCAAGTTTGATCCTTCTGTCTTTATCGGCGGTGTTTCCAATGACGTGTGGACCGAGCTTAACGATGACGAGGGCTCGCATCCGCTGCTCAACCGCGCCATTAGCGGCCAGTACATGTCCGCCTCGACCATCAAACCCCTCTCGGCGTTGGCTGGCCTCGAATTTGGCACGTACACTTCGAGTCAAACGACCAACTGCACGGGATATTGGACCGGCTTGGGCAAATCTTGGGGAAAGTACTGCTGGCTGCACTCCGGCCACGGCACGATGACGCTGCAGTCCGGTATCGCCAACTCCTGCGACCCCGTGTTCTACGATATGGGCAAGGCCTTTTTCTACAACGACCAGCATCCCGAAGGCCTGCAAGAGGTCTTTCGCCGTTGGGGCCTGGGCAAGACCTGCGGCATCGACCTGCCGAGTGAGGGTGCGGGCCGCATTCCCGATGCAGAGTGGAAAGAGTCGTACTTTACCGACGCCTCGGCCGAGGACCGCAAGTGGA
Source organism: Collinsella sp. Sow4_D11 (assembly GCF_052116465.1). Taxonomy (NCBI): domain Bacteria; kingdom Bacillati; phylum Actinomycetota; class Coriobacteriia; order Coriobacteriales; family Coriobacteriaceae; genus Collinsella; species Collinsella sp. Sow4_D11. Next base: position 45,618 of record NZ_JBQKLA010000006.1, read on the forward strand.
ATGCCGGCGATATGACCAACATCGCCATCGGCCAGGGCGACATTCTGGTGACACCGCTGCAGATGGCCTGCGCCTACATGGGTATTGCCAACGGCGGCAAACAGTATGTGCCGCATGTGTTCTTGTCTGCTGTCTCGCGTGATGGCGACGGCGATGCCTACAAGTACAACGGCAAGGGCAAAAAGAAGCGCCTTGAGGCCCAAATTAACAACGACGCCGATCTTGCGCTGGTCCGCAACGGCATGCACGATGTGATTTACTCGGCGTCGACTTCGACCGCCGCGCACTTTAACTCCCTGACCCCTACGGTCTACGGCAAGTCCGGCACGGGCGAGAAGAGCGGCGAGGACGATTACGCGTGGTTTTGCGCCTACGCGCCGGCCGATGACCCCAAGTACGTGATCGCCACTGTCTTGGAACAGGGCGGTGGCGGCTCCGATACCGCGCTGCACGTTGTGCGCGATGTCCTCGGTGCGATTTATGACGAGCCCGACACGTCGACGGCCACGGGCGATTCCTCGGTTCGATAGGAGGTTGCGATGGACTTTTCGCCGGCGGACCTGTTCCGCTCAACCAAAACCGGCTCTCGCAGCAGCCTGGACCGCGTCAACAAGCAGATTTCCGCATCGCGCGGAACGTTTCGCCAAAAGGTGCACGTCGGCGTGCTGTTGGCGACTGTGGCGCTCGTCACCTATGGCGCCATTATTATCTGGTCCGCCTCGCAGTTTAAAGCCGACGCCTCGTTCTCGCGTCACCTGCTGGGTATCGGTATTGGCGCGGTGCTGGCGGTGCTCGTCTGGCGCACCGACCTGCGCGGCATTTCCAATTTTTCGACGGCCCTGCTCGTCATCGACCTCATCGTGATCTTCTCGCCTAAGATTCCGGGCCTGTCCTACACGGGCGGCTTGGGAATGACGGGTTGGATCAAGATTCCCGGTATCGGTTTAACATTCCAGCCCGTTGAGCTTGCCAAGCTCATCACCATCTTCTTTATGGCCACGCTTGGCTCGCAGTACAACGGGCGCATCGATACCGCTCGCGACTACATTAAGCTCTGCGGCATGCTGTCCGTTCCGTTTTTGGCCGTCGTCGCCATGGGCGATTTGGGCTCGGGTCTGGTCGTGCTGGTGTCGGGCGCCATCGTCATCTGCATGAGCGGTGCGCGCCGCGAATGGGTGCTGTCGACTTTGGCTCTGCTCGTGGGTTTCGTGGCGCTCGTCCTGGCGCTCGATTCGGTCTTCGATTCGCTGCTCGGTCACGATGTGCTCATTAAGCAGTACCAGATGAATCGTCTGACGGTCTTTATCGACCCCGACAACGCCGATTCGGACGATGCGTACAACCTGCAGCAGTCGTTGATCGCGGTCGGCTCGGGCGGTTTCTTTGGTAAGGGGCTGGGGCATGCGACGCAGTCGGCCGGCGGCTTTCTGCCCGAGTTCCATACCGACTTCGTCTTCGCCTTTTTGTCAGAGACGTTCGGCTTCTGCGGTTCCTTTTTGTTGCTGTGCCTGTATGTGCTGCTCATCTTCTCGACGATCCGCGTCGCCTTTAAGTGCGAGTCTCTGTTTCTACGCTTGTCATGCGTGGGTATTGTCGGCATGTGGGCATTTCAGACGTTCGAGAACATCGGCATGTGCATTGGCATGATGCCGATTACCGGTATTCCGCTGCCGTTCATTAGCTTTGGTTCGTCGTCGATGATGATCCAGTTGCTGACGGTGGGTATCGTACAATCCATATGGCGGCATCGTTCGGGCGCCGCATAACCGCTGGAGGGGTTTGCCATGAAGATTCCCGTGGAAAAGCTGACCCGCGCTTTTAAAATGGGCGCGACCACCAAGAGGGATTCCGATACGCCGGTGCGCGTTTCGGTCTACCTGGATTCGACTGCCTCGCGTTTTTTGGTCGAGACGGTGCGCGATGCCTTTGTGCCGCAGACGACCTCGGGCATTGTGCGCGTTGAGCGCCTGGGTGAGGAGCGAATCGTCCCCAAGACCGATACCGACGTGGTGCTGGTGCTTTCGTGCGGTTCCGACCGCCTTGAGAGCTCCGTGCAGGAGCTCGTCATTGCCGGCGCGCCCGTGTGCGTGCTGGCCGAGTCCGCTGTCGAGGTGCCTTTTATCCAGGAGTCCACGCCCATGCTCGGCGTGGTAGCGGCCACCGATAAGACGTATCTGCTCGAGACGCTCGCCCGCTGGATCCTGGACCGTACGGAAAAGGAGACGGCCTTTGCGGCGAACTTTGCCTTTATGCGCATCGCCGCCGCCAACCGCATCATCACCTCGTGCGCGCTTACCAATATGGCGACGGGCGCGCTGGTGTTTTTGCCGGGGGCCGATTATCCCGTTATGGCGCTGGCGCAGGTTGGCATGCTCTTTGAGCTTGCGGCCATCTTTGGACGCGGCATTAAGCCCGAGCGCGGCTACGAGGTCGCGGGCGTGCTTGCCGGCGGCTTGGTAATGCGCGCCGTCACTCGCGCCCTGGTAAAGCAGACGCCGCATATCGGCTTTGCCGTCAAGGCACTGACCGCCGCCGCCGGCACCTATGGCATGGGTCGTGCGCTCGTGTCTCTCTACGAGCGCGATATCGACTACAGCCGTGCCAACGAGGTGGTTGGCGCCACGTTCTCGCGCGTCCGCGACCTGGTGACCACGGTTGCCGGCGCTACCCGTCCCATGAATCCTTTTGAGGATGCATCCGATCTTGCTGCTTAGGGGTTTCTTTTGCGCGTTCCATACCAAGACTGTTTTCATTTGATCGAGCCGCTGCTCGCGAAGGTCGAAAAGCCGAGTCGCTATATCGACCACGAGTGGGGTACGCTCTCCAAGGCCGATGCCGACTATCGTTGCTGCATGATTTACCCGGACGTGTACGAGGTCGGCCTGCCCAACCAGGGTATCGCCATCCTGTACAACATCCTTAACCAGGCCGAGGGCATCTCCTGTGAGCGCGGTTATGTGCCGTGGCCCGATATGGCCGATGCCATGCGCGAGGCCGGTATCCCGCTGCTGTCGCTCGAGGGCGCAGCGCCCGTGGCCTCGTTTGATATCGTCGGTATGCACGTGCCGCACGAGATGGCCGTGACAAACTTTCTCGAGGCGCTCGACCTCGCCGGCATTCCGCTGCTGGCGGCCGACCGCACCGAGGACGATCCCATCGTCGTCGCCGGCGGACCTTCGGTTTATAACCCCGAGCCGTATGCGGCCTTCTTCGATGCCATCCTGATTGGCGAGGGTGAGGAGTCGCTGCTCGAGATCTGCCAGTTGCATCGCCGCCTGCGTGACGAGGGCGTCCCGCGCGCCCAGATTGTCGAGCGGCTCGCGACCGTCTCCGGTACCTATGTGCCCTCGCTGTACGAGGTGCGCTATGACGAACCCTGCTCACCGCACGGCTATACCGTGCCGCGCGAGGGTAAGGACGTCCCGCCGGTGGTCTACAAGCGTGTCGTTGAGGACTTTGGCGCTACCAATCCATTGTCGCAGTCGTGCGTGCCCTATGCGCAGCTCGTTCACGATCGCCTGTCTATCGAGATCCTGCGCGGCTGCGCTCGCGGTTGCCGTTTTTGCCAGGCCGGCATGACGTATCGCCCGGTGCGCGAGCGCTCGGCCGACCAGATTGTGTCCTCGGTGATCCAGGGTCTGGAAAAGACCGGCTATGACGAGGTGTCGCTCACGTCGCTTTCGACCACCGATCACTCCTGCATCCGCGACGTGCTTGGCAGGCTCAACCGCCGCTTGGAGGATACGGGCATTCGCGTGTCCATCCCCTCGCAGCGCCTGGATTCGTTTGGCGTGGATATGGCCGAGTCGGTCGCCGGCGAAAAGAAGGGCGGCCTGACGTTTGCCCCCGAGGCCGGTAGCCAGCGCATGCGCGACATCATCAACAAGAACGTGACCGAGGAGGACGTGGACCGCGCGGCCAAGGCGGCCTTCGAGGCCGGCTGGAACCGTATGAAGCTCTACTTTATGATGGGTCTTCCCGGCGAGCGCGATGAGGATATCGTGGCCATCGCTAACCTGGCCGATCACGTGCTGGAACTCGGCCGCTCCGTGGTGCCCAAGGCGCGCCGCGGCTCCATCTCGGTGTCCATCTCGGTGTCGGTGTTTATTCCCAAGGCCGCCACGCCTTTCCAATGGTGCCCGCAGCTCGATTACGACGACGTCAAACGCCGTCAGAAGCTCCTCATTACGAGTGTTCGCAACCGTGCGGTCCGCGTGCACTACCACGATGCCGAGACCTCGCTTATCGAGGCGGCGCTGTCTCGTGCAGGCCGCGACATGACGCCGGTCATCATCGATGCCTGGCGTGCCGGTTCGCGTTTTGACGCCTGGGTGGAGCATTTCTCGCTCGATAACTGGAAGGAGGCCGCGGCCAAAAACGGCATCGACCTCAACGAGCTCGTGCACCTGCCCTACGAGCTGGACTGGCATCTGCCCTGGGAGCACGTGAGCCCCGGCTGCTCGCGTGGCTTCCTCGAGCGCGAATACCGTCGCTCGCTGGAGGGTGTCACGACGCCCGACTGCACCCGCACGTCGTGCACCGGCTGCGGAATCTGCCCCACGCTCCACGCCAAGAACGTATTGGTGGGTGATCGCGCATGAGTGAGCGCTTGACCGACAACTCCACGCTCTTTAGGCTGCGCGTTCGCTACGGCAAGCGCGACCGCCTTAAGTACCTTGGCCATTTGGAACTAATCCATACCATTGAGCGTATCGTGCGTCGCGCGGGGCTGCCCTATGCTGTGACGCAGGGTTTCTCGCCGCATATGCGTGTGGGCTTTTCGTCGGCGTTGCCCGTGGGCACGTCGTCGACCTGCGAGTGGTATGACCTGTTTATGACCGAGTTCGTCGCGCTCGACGAGGCCTTTGGGCGACTGGCCGCGGCATCTCCGGCCGATTTGGCGCCCATCGAGGCCGCATACATCGACGTGCGCACGCCGGCGCTGACGGCCCAGCTCACGCGCCTGTCGTACCGCATCGACCTGCACCTGGACCCTGAGTCACCCGTGAGCGCCGATGAGGTGCGCGCCGCGATTGACACGTTGCGTGCGGCCCACGGCATCGACTATGCGCGCGGCAAAAAGAGCAAGCGCCTGGACTTGGACCATACGCTCGTGGGCTACGAGCTTAAGGCGGGGGAGCGCCCGGAGCATCTGGTACTCATACTCGACACCCATGCCGACAACGAGGGCTCCATGCGTCCGGAAATTTTGCTTTCTGCTGCTGATGTTTTGTTGCAGGGCTTGACCCCGGGCGTCGATGCACCTATTGTTTCCACCGGTATGCAAGACCTCGTGACCATCTGCTCCTACGATGTCGAGCGTCAGAATCAAGCATGCGAAGACGACGAGGGCCGACTCGTCAGCCCCATACCTGTGCGAACTTGTGGATTTGCTCCACATACTCGTTGACGGGGGTATTATCGCCTGCTACTATATTCGGCTGTTGCACTAACTGATGCATGAAGGGCAAGTAAACATGTACGCAATCGTTAACACGGGCGGCAAGCAGTACAAGGTCGCCACCGACGATGTCATCACCGTCGAGAAGATCGAGGGCAATGAGGGCGACAAGGTCACCCTGCCGGTCATCTTCCTCAACGATGGTAAGAAGATCGTCACCGATCCCGACAAGCTGGCCAAGGCCAAGGTTACCGCTCAGATCGTTGAGCAGTTCAAGGGCGAGAAGCAGCTGGTCTTCAAGTTCCACAAGCGTAAGCGCTATCGTCGTCTGAAGGGTCACCGTCAGCAGCTCACCAAGCTGAAGATCGTGAAGGTTCAGGCTACCTCCCGCGCCAAGAAGGCTGTCAAGGCAGAGGCTGAGGCTGTTGCCGAGGCTCCCGTCGCCGAGTAGATTACACTCGTAACGAAAGAGTAGGTATACACAATGGCACACAAAAAAGGACTCGGTTCCTCCCGTAATGGCCGTGACTCCCGCGGTCAGCGCCTTGGCACGAAGCGCTTCGCCGGCCAGACGGTAACCACGGGCACGATTCTCGTCCGTCAGCATGGCACGCACATCCACCCGGGTGCGAACGTTGGCCGTGGCAAGGACGACACGCTGTTCGCGCTGGTCGACGGTACCGTTGAGTTCCACAAGGGTATCAAGCACAGGGTCAGCGTACGCCCGCTCGCGAACGCGTAATTCACCCTTCATAGAGCACATATGTGGGAGGCACTTGAGTTTTAGGATTCAAGGGTCTCCCTCTTTTTTGTAGGAGGCGATTCTGTTGTCACAGTTCACCGATATCAGCCGCATTAACGTTTGCGGCGGCGACGGCGGAGCCGGATGCATGTCGTTTAGGCGCGAGGCATTTGTTCCCAAGGGCGGCCCCGATGGCGGCGACGGCGGTCGTGGCGGCAATGTCGTCATCCAGGCCGATGCTCAGCTGTCTTCGCTGATCGATTACCGCTTTAAGCATCACTTCCGTGCCGAGCGCGGCACGCACGGCCAGGGCGCCCGTCGCAATGGCAAGAGCGGCGAGGACCTGATTTTGAAAGTTCCCATGGGCACCGTAGTCCGCGAGCTCGATCCCGAGACGCAGACCCCGATGTTCGAGATTGCCGACCTGGTGCACGATGGCGAGCGCGTTGTCGTGGCACCCGGTGGGGCCGGCGGTCTGGGCAACACCCACTTTGTGACGTCGGTGCGCCGCGCGCCCGCGTTTGCCCAGCTGGGTGAGCCTGCCGAGGAGCACTGGATCGAGCTCGAGATGAAACTTATGGCCGATGCCGCGCTCGTGGGCTTTCCCTCGGTGGGCAAGTCCTCGCTCATCGCGCGTATGAGTGCCGCCCGTCCTAAGATCGCCGACTACCCGTTTACCACGCTCGTGCCCAATCTGGGCATGGTGCGTGCCGGCGAATATTCTTACGTCGTTGCCGACGTCCCCGGTCTCATCGAGGGTGCGAGTGAAGGCAAGGGCCTGGGTCACCAGTTCCTGCGCCATATTGAGCGCACTGCTTTGATTATGCACGTTGTCGATATGACGGGCGGTTTTGAGGATCGCGATCCGGTCGAGGACTATCGCATCATTAACCGTGAGCTCGAGCAGTATGGTGCCGAGCTCTCGGAGCGCCCGCAGATCGTCGTCGCCAACAAGTGCGATGCGCCGGGCACGGCTGACAAGATTGCCGACCTTAAGCGCGCGGCGCTCGACGACGGCCACATGTTTTTTGCCGTTTCCGCCGTTACGGGTGCCGGCCTCAACACGCTGATGCTTGCCGTGGGCGAGCAGGTGGCTAAGCTCCGCGCGGAGCTTGCGGTTTCCGATGAGCCGGTCGATTTGCGCGACGAGGAGTGGGAGCGTCGCCGCCTGCAGCGCGAGAAGCGCTTCCGCATTGTTGAGGAAGAGCCCGGTGCTTTCCGCGTGGTTGGTCGCGCGATCGAGCGTATGGTTATCCAAACCGACTGGGAAAACGAGGAAGCCGTCATCTACCTGCAGCATAAGTTTGCCCGCATGGGTGTCGACGACGCGCTCGAGAAGGCCGGCTGCCGTGCGGGCGACGAGGTTCGCATTTGCCAGCGCGCCTTTGACTTTGAGGGCGCCGAGGACTTCTCGGAATACGAGGACGAGCTCGAGGATGCAGGCGTTGAGGTTATTGACGTAGCGGCCGAGGGTGCGGACGTGGCTCATGTCACCGAGGGCTCCGAAGGCGCTACCGAAGTCGACGTTATTGAGACCCCGGAGGGCGAGTAAGCCATGTCGCTGCGCGGTGGAATCGGATTGCCAGAGCTGCCCATCAAGGATGGGCACGAGTTTCGGCTTGGCATTATGGGCGGCACCTTTGACCCGATTCATTACGGGCACTTGGTGACTGCCGAGCAGGCTCGCGAGTCGCTCGACTTGGACGCTGTGCTTTTTATGCCGGCCGGCTCTCCTGCCTTTAAGCTCGACAAACCGGTGACGCCTGCCGAGGACCGTTATGCCATGACGGTCCTCGCGACTGCCGCGAACCCGGCCTTTTTGGCAAGCCGCTTCGAGATCGATCGTGCCGGTGTCACCTATACAGCCGATACGCTGCGTGCCCTTCGCGAGTTTTACCCGCCACAGGTGAAGCTTTACTTTATTACGGGTGCCGATGCGATTATCGATATTGTGACCTGGCACAATGCTCACGAGATTGCCGAACTGGCAACCTTTATCGCTGCGACGCGTCCCGGCTTTGACATCGATACGGCCCGGTCGAGGATTAAGGAATCGGGGCTGCCCTTCGATGTGCGCTATATTCAGATTCCGGCGCTGGCGATTAGCTCGACCAACATTCGCAAGCGGGTTGCCCGCGGCATGAGCGTGCGCTATCTTACGAGCGAGTCCGTGCTCGGCTATATCCGTAAACGCGGCCTGTATGCCGATCTTGGGCAAGACGATTTTGATTGACGGGGGGAAACGTTGTCGGTAGAAGATCAGTTTGAGGGCGACGAGCGCGCGCTCTTGACGCGTATCCACGAGTTGCTCGATGTGCGCATGAAGGATAAGCGTAAGCGCTACGTGCATTCGCTCGGGGTTGCCGAGACGGCGCTGCACCTAGCCGAGGTATACGATGTCGACCGCTTTGATGCCGCTGCCGCCGGCCTGATCCATGACTGGGACAAAGTACTCTCCGACGACGAGCTGGTCACGCGCGCTCTGCATTATGGCATTAAGATTGCCGGCTCTCCGTCTGCCGCGACGCCGCTTTTGCATGGCCCGGTTGCCGCCTATGAGCTTCCGCAGCTTTTTCCCGAGCTGTCGCCGGCGGTCTTTCAGGCTGTCGACCGTCACACCGTGGGCGCTTGCGACATGACGCCACTCGATATGGTGGTCTTTGTGGCCGATGCCATCGAACCCAACCGCCATGGCGATTATGCCCATGCGCTGCGCAAGATGGTGGGGAAGTCCTCGCTCGACGAGTTGTTCTTCTCCTGTTTTGCGCAGGGTCTGGTCTATGTGATCCAGTCCGGGCGTTATCTTTATCCCACGGCTATTACGATTTACAACCATTACGCCCAGCTGCGCTAGTTCGGGCTGTCTAGAAAGAGGTATTCCATGGCCGATGAGACCATGACCGACGAGCAGATTCTTGAAGGTGCGGAGCACAAGAGTTTCGTGGCCACGTCCGACCGCACCGCCGCGACGCTCTCCGCCAGCGGTGTCGCCGCCGAGGATGTCGCCCGCGCTGCCGCGCAGGCCGCCTACGACAAGAAAGGCGAGGACGTTCAGGTGCTCGACCTGACTGAGCTTTCCGATGTGTGCGACTACTTTGTCCTTGCTACCGGCACCAACAACCGCCAGGTTGATTCCATCGTCGACGAGATTGAGGAGAAAGTCGCCGAGGCTTGCGGCGAGCACCCGTTTTCCATTGAGGGCCGCGAGCAGAAGACCTGGATGCTCATGGACTACGGTTCGGTTGTCGTCCACGTTTTCACTCCCGAGGCACGTGAGTTCTACCGCCTCGAAAAGCTCTGGGGCGATGCTCCCCAGCTCTCCCTGGACCTCCTCTAGTAGCTCATTTGGGACGGGGCTTTTTTAGCTACCCTCAAGTGTTTCGCCGGGCAGTTGCGTTTTTCCGCGGCCGCCCGGCTTTCTTTTTGCCCAAAAGTAGCTAATTTGGGACGGGGCTTTTTTAGCTACTACCTACCGTTCGCCGAACATCGCGATTTATAGCTCCCCGTACGTTTTTTTCTACTCTGGCTCGGGTAACGTAATTGTCATCTGTAGAGGAGGGGATGCGTATGACTCGGACTGCGCGAGAAATCTCTGTATATGGTTTTTACCATGTCGTCCAAAAGGGATGTGCCGACCAACTCATATTTGAGGATGACGAAGATCGGCTCTATCTGATTCGGCTGATTGCTTCGAAATGCCAGAAGTTTAAAGTGGATGTCATCGCGTGGTGCCTTATGGATAACCATATTCATCTTCTGCTTGACGACGAGCATGTTCATCTGAGCGATTGCATGCATTCGATTACGACGGCGTATGCCATGTATTTCAACTCAAAGACAGGCAGGAAGGGGCCTGTTTTCCAGGATCGATTTAAGAGTGTGCCGATCCTCGATGATGATCAGCTGCTCAACTGCGTGAGATACATTCACGACAATCCCGCGAAGGCGAGGATTGGGACCGCTTCGCTGTATCGATGGAGCAGCTTTCGCGAGTATATGGGATATCCGGGTATCTGTAAAACGGATTGCGTTCTCGGGTTGCTCGGTGACTCTCAGAGATTTTTTGCCTTCAGCACCTCGGGTGAGCCCAATCGCTATTGCTTCCGTGACGGCGCTCATGTGAGCGACACAGATGCGCTGGAGTTTGCGCAGGCGCTTCTTAAGCCGTACGAGCCTCATCACCTTAAGGCTTTGCCAAAGGGGGCGCGCGATGCCTGCATTCGTACTTTGAAGAGCGAGGGCTTTTCGATTAAACAGATCGTCCGTCTTACGGGCATTGGACACTGCACCATACAAAAGGTCAAAGTCAAAAAATAGCTCATTTTGGACGAGGTCTGTGTTGCGACCGCGTCAGGTATGGGTTGGGTAGCTAATTTGGGACGGGGCTATTTTAGCTAACCCTACAAATCGGTTGAGTTTTATTTCGGCCCCGGGTGATTCGCTGCCAGCTGAAGGGTAGCTAAAAAAGCCCCGTCCCAAATTGACTACTTAGTGGGAGGAGAAGCGTGATTGGCGGCCGAAGGATAGGGCGGTGTCGCCGAACTTGTCTCGGACTGCGTCGATGGCGACGGAGAGGTCACGGCGGTCGCTGGATTGGGCTCCGCGGTCGTCGACTTCGCAAAACAGGTCGGTCTGTATGCCGCCTTGATGATTGAAGTCACTCATGCCTATGCCGGCAAGGCGTACATGCATTCCTTCCTGCCAGATGTTGTCGAGCAACTCGATCGCTACCGCCACAAAGATGTTCTCGTCGTCGGTGGGATGGGGGAGTCGTCGCTGTGCCGAGCGACCGCTGCCGTACGAGTACTTAAGTTTGAGCGTCACCGTGGCGCCGGTAAGCCCCTGGCGGCGCAGGCGACGTCCGACGGATTCGCCCAATAGTGCAATCGCCGCTTCGATGTCCCCGCGCTCGGTCAAATCTTTCGCAAAGGTGCGCTCATTGCTTACCGACTTGACCTCACGCTCTTCATCGAGGCTCGTGACTTCGGAAACCTCGAGCCCCAATGCACGCTGGCGCATGCGCTCGCCGTTAACGCCAAAAATCGCAGACAGTGTGGATTCCGGTGCGCGCGACAGCTCGCCCAGCGTGTAAATCCGCATGCGGCGCAGCCGCTCCTCGGCCGAGCGCCCGATACCGCTCATGGCAGAAACAGGTAACGGTGCCAGAAAACGCTGCTCAGTTCCCGGGCGTACGACCGTAAGCCCAAACGGCTTGTCTCGCTCGCTTGCAATCTTGGCTACCGTTTTGTTGCAACCGACGCCGATGGAGCAGGTCACCCCCAGTGCCGCCACGCGATCGCTGATGCGTCGTACGACGAGCAGTGGGTCCTCGGGCGCAAAGCGGCCCGGCGTGATGTCGATAAAGGCCTCGTCGATGGACACGCGCTCAACGCGTGGTGTCTCGTCGGCAAGAATATTCATGACCTGTGCGCTGACCTCGTGGTAGCGATCGAAATGCCCGTGTGTCCAAATGGCCTGCGGACAGAGGCGGCGCGCCTCGGCCGAGGGCATGGCGGAGTGCACGCCAAAGCGGCGTGCCTCGTATGAGCAGGTGGAGACGACGCCGCGCGATTCGGCGTCTCCGCCCACGATAAGCGGCTTGCCGCGCCACTCGGGATGATCGAGCATCTCCACACTCGCAAAAAACGCATCGAGATCCATCAGGCCCACCGCCGGACCCGTCCAGGGCGGCGGCGTGACGCCCGCAGTATCCTCATAACCGTATGTATGTTCGCATCTTTTCATGGCATGAGTATACCGCGCAGCTCATGTGGGGTGCGTGGATGTGCTTGCAAATCGCGAATTCTTGTCTAAGATATGGATTTGCCTTCGACTACACCGAAGAAGTTGGTCTCACGGACTTCACCTGCCCGCGTCGATGGCGTATTATGTTCAACTGTTTGTTTGTAGTTGCAGCCTAAAGCTGCTTGGTTGGAGGAGTTTCCTTTGGCAGTCAAGATTCGCCTTGCTCGTCACGGCGCTAAGAAGCGTCCGTACTACCGTGTCGTCGTCGCCGATTCCCGCGCCCCGCGTGACGGTCGTATCATCGAGGAGGTTGGCCGCTACAATCCGATGACCGCCCCCAAGACCATCAACCTCGATCTCGAGAAGATTGCTGACTGGCAGTCCAAGGGCGCTCAGCTCACCGACGCTGTCGCCGCCCTGGTCAAGGCCGCCAACGAGGGCGAGAAGACCGAGACCGTCGTCAAGAAGTCCAAGAAGCAGCTCGCCAAAGAGGCCGAGGCCGCTAAGGCTGCCGCTGAGGCCGCTGAGGCCGCTGAGGGCGCCGAGGAGTAAATCGTGCCTGAGGTTGACGCTGCACAGCTCGAGGGTGAGGCAATGCTCTCAGATCGCATCGCCGATCTCGTCGAATATCTCGTTGTTCAGATCGTCGACGACCCGGATTCCGTGAGCCTGGAAGTTATCGATGGCGACGATGCCTCAACTATTGAGGTTTCGGTCGCCGAGTATGACGTAGCTAAGGTCATTGGCCGTCGCGGCCGTACCATCAAGGCCATTCGCACGCTCGCCCGTGCACTGGCCGCTCGCCTCGACACTTCCGTCGAGGTAGAGGTTCTGGGCTAGGACCTTGAGGTCCCAGTACAAAAACATCGCCCGTGTGGTTAAGCCGCATGGAAGGAAGGGGGAGGTCCTCGCGCAGCCGCTGCGGGGGCTTCCTTCTGTATTGGAGCCGGGTATGCGTGTCGCCCTGACGCCACCGGCGCTCAAGCGTGACCGCTTTTGCACGGTTACATCCGTTACCGATACGGGCGATGGCGATCTGGTTTCGTTTGAGGGCATTGACGACTTGACGGCCGCCGAGGGCATCACGGGTTGTTTCGTTCTGGCGAACCGTGATGACTTTGAGCTCGATTCACTCGATGCCGCCTATACCGACCTTATGGGTCGCGAGGTGGTTGACGAGCGCTTTGGGTCGCTCGGAACGATCGTTGAGATTATGTCGACGCCTGCCAACGACGTTTGGGTTGTCGAGGGCAATCGGTACGGCGAGGTGCTGATTCCCGTGATCGAGCAAGTTGTGCTCGATCTTCCCGATCGGGGAGCAATATCCGTCCACGTTATGGACGGCTTGATCGATATGGACAAGTAGGGAGGACAACATGCTGATCGAGACCCTTTCGGTCTTTCCCGAGATGTTTGAGCCCGTCATGTCCACATCGATCTTGGGCCGTGCCCGCAAGGCCGGCCTTTTTGATTTTAAGGCGTATAACCTGCGCGACTGGACGCACGATCGCCATCGTACCGTCGATGACGAGCCGTACGGCGGCGGTCAGGGCATGCTCATGAAGGTCGAGCCCATCGCTGAGGCCATCGAGGCCATTAGCTCTGAGGGCCCCAAGCCCACCGTGGTGTTCTTTACGCCCTGCGGTGAGCCTTTTACGCAGCATGTAGCCGAGCGCCTGCTCCAAAGCGAGCGCCTGCTGTTTGTGTGCAGCCGCTACGAGGGTGTCGATGAGCGCGCGTATGCCTATGCCGACGAGCGCCTGTCGATCGGCGATTATGTGCTCACGGGCGGCGAGCTGCCTGCTATGGTCGTTGCTGACGCCGTCGTGCGTCTGATTCCCGGCGCGCTTGGTGACGAGATGAGCAGCGTTGACGAATCATTCTCGACCGCCGAGGACGGTGGGCTGCTCGAGTACGCGCAGTACACCCGTCCTGCCGAGTTTAACGGCGAGGGCGTGCCTCCCGTGCTTGTAAGTGGTGACCACGCCAAGGTTGACGCTTGGCGCCGCAAGAACGCCATCGAGCGCACCTGTCGCTGGCGTCCCGACTTAATTGAGACGGCGCGGCTTACGCCTAAGGAACGCGCGTATGCGCAGAAGATTTTGGACGCTTCGTATTCGCAGAGCGAGGAGTGAGAATGGTTCCGTCGCAGCATTCCATGCTAAAGGGCGCGTTTGAGTGGGTCGTGGTCGTCGCAATCGCGCTCGTGGCCACCTTCTTGATTCGCACCTTTGTGGTCGAGCCCTTTGTGGTTCCCACCGGTTCCATGGAGTCCACGATTGAGATTGGCGACCAGATCCTGGCGCAAAAGGTGACGCTTGAGCTCGGCCAGCCTGTCAAACAGGGCGATATTGTGGTGTTCCACAACCCCGATGGCACCTCTGAGCACGATGTGCTCGTCAAGCGGGTCATCGCTACGGCCGGCCAGACGGTCGACCTGCAGGACGGCAAGGTGGTCGTCGACGGCCAAGCGCTCGACGAGGACTATACGACGGGCATGAGCTGGCCACTGTCGGTCCAGGCGCCTGGTGCTCAGGTGAGCTATCCCTACACCGTCCCTGACGGGTGCGTGTGGGTGATGGGCGACAACCGCGAGAACTCAGCCGACTCACGCTACTTTGGCCCGGTCGACCGTTCGGACCTGATCGCCGTGGCGCTCGTGCGTTACTGGCCGCTCAACCGTCTGGGCGCTATCGACTAAAAACCGCTATAGTACAGTACCTAACCGTGTAATCGTTTCGACGAGGGGATATTAGAGGCATGAACGCTTCATCGCTTTCCTTCCAAGACATCATCCTGCGCCTCCAGCAGTACTGGGGCGAGCAGGGCTGCGTCATTATGCAGCCCTATGACTCCGAGGTCGGTGCCGGTACCTTCCATACCGCGACCACGCTGCGCTCGCTCGGTCCTGCTGAGTGGCGCACCTGCTATGCGCAGCCCTGCCGCCGTCCCGCCGACGGCCGCTACGGCGAGAACCCCAACCGCATGCAGCACTACTATCAGTTCCAGGTGCTCATTAAGCCCTCGCCGGTCAACGCTCAGGAGCTTTACCTGGGGTCTCTTGCCGCCATTGGCCTGGATCCCAACGACCATGACGTCCGCTTTGTCGAGGACGACTGGGAGAGCCCGACGCTCGGCGCCTGGGGCCTTGGCTGGGAGGTCTGGCTCAATGGCATGGAGGTCACGCAGTTTACGTACTTCCAGCAGGTGGGCGGCATCGAGGTCGACCCCGTGCCCGTCGAGATCACCTACGGCCTGGAGCGCATCGCCATGTACGCCCAGGGCGTCAACTCCGTCTATGACCTGGTGTGGAGCTATTTGCCCGACGGCACGCCCATGACCTATGGCGACGTGTTCCTGGAGAACGAGCGCGAGTTTAGCGCCTACAACTTTGAGGTCGCTAACGTCGAGATGATGCGTCAGAAGTTTGACGACTACGAGGCCGAGTGCCACTCCTGTCTGGAGCGCAAGCTGCCGCTGCCCGCATACGACTGCGTCATGAAGTGCAGCCATGCCTTCAACCTGCTCGATGCCCGCGGCGCCCTGTCCGCAGTCGAGCGCGCCAACTACATCCTGCGCGTCCGCGCGGTCGCCAAGGCGTGCTGCGAGGCCTATATGGCCGAGGTTGCCGGAGTTAACGAGAATGCCGACCAGGAAGGCGAGGTGGCGTAAGCCATGGCAGACGCTAAGGATTTCCTGTTTGAGATCGGTACGGAGGAAATGCCCTCCGCACCGCTGAACAATGCCGTCAAGCAGCTTGGCGATATGATCGCCAAGGGCCTCGACGAGGCCGGCCTGGCCCATGGCGAGGTCCGCGTGATCTCGAGCCCGCGTCGTCTGGCTGCGCTCGTGACCAACGTCGCCACCGCGACCGATGAGGTCCACGAGGTCAAGCGCGGCCCTGCGGCAAACATTGCCTTCGATGCCGACGGCAACGCCACCAAGGCCGCTCAGGGCTTCGCCCGCAAGTGCGGTGTGGCCGCCGAGGACCTGATCCGTCGTGAGGATACCGACGGCCGCGAGTACGTGTTCGCCGAGAAGAACATTCCCTCCGCGCCGGCTACCCCTATTCTGACGGCCCTGTGCGAGAAGACGATCGCCGGCCTGCAGTGGCCCAACTACCGCAGCCAGCGCTGGGGCCACGAGCACGCGACGTTTGTGCGTCCGGTCCGTTGGATCTGCTGCCTTCTGGGCGAGGACGTTGTGCCCGTGACGTTTGCCGATGTGACGAGCGGCAACACCACGCGCGGACATCGCGTGCTGGGCGCCGGTGACCATGTTGTCGCCAGCCCCGCCGTCTACGAGCAGGTGCTCGAGGACGCCGGCGTGCTCTCTGCCGAGCGTCGTCGTGAGGCCATCCTTGCCGGTATTGCCGAGGTCGAGGCTGCGCGCCCTGGCTGCCATGTCGATACGCCCAAGAAGGTCTTCGAGGAGGTCATTAACCTCTGCGAGTGGCCGACGGTGCTCGTCGGTACCTTCGACGAGGAGTTCCTCAAGGTCCCGCACGAGATCATCTGCGAGTCCATGCTCACCAACCAGCGCTACTTCCCGATCTATGACGGCGAGGGTAAGCTCACGCGTGAGTTCGTGGTCGTCTCCAACAGCAAGCCCGAGAATGCCGAGCGTGTGATCGACGGCAACGAGCGCGTCGTGCGCGCCCGTCTGGACGATGCCAAGTTCTTCTACGAGGAGGACCTGAAGATCTCCCTCGACGAGTTCCGTGAGCGTCTGGCCAAGGTTGCCTTCCAGGAGAAGCTCGGCAGCGTGCTCGCCAAGTCCGAGCGCATTGAGCAGCTCGCGCTCGCTATTGCCCGCGAGGCCCATCTGGGCGCCCACCTCGCTGCCGATGCCGCTCGTGCCGCGCACCTGTGCAAGGCCGACCTGGTTTCCAACGCCGTCGTCGAGTTCACGAGCCAGCAGGGCGTGATGGGTGGCTATTACGCAACTGCGATGGGGGAGAACGACGAGGTCGCCCACGCCATTCGCGATCACTATCGTCCCCGCTTTGCCGGCGATGAGCTGCCCGAGGGCACCGCTGGCTGCATCGTGGCCTGTGCCGACAAGCTCGATACCATTGCCGGTATCTTTGCCATCGGCGAGCCCCCGACCGGCTCTTCCGACCCCTACGCGCTGCGTCGCGCCGCTATCGGCATTATCAACATCCTGCGCGATCGTCTGCCGATCGACCCCACGACGCTCATCGACTTTGCCCTTGAGCTCTATAGCGAGCAGGGCATCGAGTTCGACGCCGCCGAGGTCGCCCAGCAGGTCCGTGACTTCTTCCACGGCCGTCTGGTGAGCATGGCCCGCGACGAGAAGATTCCGGCGGATACCGTCGCCGCCGTCTCCGCGGTGCACATCATCGCTCCGTCCGTCTTCTTCGCCCGCTGCGCCGCGCTCGACGAGGCCCGCAAGAACGATGCCGAGACCTTCGACAACCTGGCTACTGCCTATGCCCGCGCCGCGCACATCTCCAAGCCCGAGCTGGGCATGGAGTGCGATCGCAGTCTGATGGGTGAGGCCGAGCTCGCGCTCGCCGATGCCTCCGAGGCTGCTCAGATCGCTGTCGATGGCGCCCTTGCTGCCGAGGATTATCCGGCCGCATTTGCCGCCCTTGCCGCCCTGCGTGCCCCCATCGACCGCTTCTTCGACGAGGTTATGGTCATGGACAAGGACGAGCAGCTCCGCGATAATCGCCTTAAGCTGCTCAACCGCTTCGAGGCCGTTTTCTCTGGCATCGCCAACATCGGTGAGCTTGCCCGCAAAAAGTAAGCCAGCCTGCGCATAAGCGCAAAAGGAGCCCCGCATGGATTGCCCGGTCACCGCACGTCCCACCGTTATCGTTATCTCCGACTCGCTCGGTGATACCGCTTGTGAGGTGGTGCTTGCGGCGTCCGGGCAATTTGATGAAGGGGCTTTTCGTCTCTTGCGCTTGCCCAAAGTGAACTCGGTGGAGCAGGTCAAGTCGTTTGTGGGCCCGCGCGTCGATGCGGACCATCGTGATATCGCCGTGTTCCACACTATCGTCGATCCGGCGCTTCGCGCCCGCGTGCTCGATTACCTGGGTATGCTGCATATTCGCTCTGTCGACCTGATCGGTCCGACCCTTGCCGTGCTGTCGTCGCTCATCGGTGTGCCGCCCAAGGGCGTTGCGGGCGTTATTCACAAAACGGATGACCGCTATTTCCACCGCATTGAGGCTATGGAGTATTTCGTTGAGCACGATGACGGGCGCGGTTGCGACGACCTTTCGGGGGCCGATATCGTGCTGCTGGGCGTGTCGCGTACGTCCAAAACGCCGCTGTCGATGTATTTGGCCTATCAGGGTTACAAGGTCGCAAACGTTCCGCTGGCGCACGGCATGGAGCCGCCGAAGTCGATTTACGAGGTCGACCCGATGCGCCTGTTCGGCCTGATTTCGACCGTTGACGTCATTTCTGAGATTCGCGACAGCCGCTTGGGCGATGACTACGCCCGCGCCGTCGCCGGCTCCTATGCCGAGCCCGAGAGTGTGCGCAGCGAGCTTGAGGAAGCCCGTGCCCTCATGAAGCGCCTAGGCTGTTTTGTGGTGCGTACCGACGGTAAGGCGATTGAGGAGAGTGCATCCGAGATCATCGGTCATTTGGAGGAAATCCAAGAAGCTCGAGCCCGTCGTGCCGCTCGCCGCGCTCAACAAAAGTAGCTAATTTGGGACGGGGCTTTTTTAGCTACCCCGGCTGAGGCCGCGAGCTTTTTGGCCGATTGCCGACGGGGTAGCTAAAAAAGCCCCGTCCCAAATTAGCTACTTATGGTAAAGCGATTTAGCAAAGTTCTTGCAGTTAACCTGCAAGTCTCGTTCACAGGTATCTTCATAAGGTAACCACCTTTATCTACCGTTTACCGTCAGTTTTACCACGTTTACCAAACCTCGCACCCTCTACGCAAGCACTTCCAATACCCGCCGTATAGTACCCTCACGGCTCGCATCCGGCGGGTCGATTCGTTACCACGGTCGTGCGCGACAGCGCATGGAAGGGGAGTATCGTGAGCGATTGCAAGAGGGTTTACCGTTTTGGAACCGACGCCCAGGGCACCTGTGTCACTGAGGGCGACAAGTCCATGAACTTCGTGCTTGGCGGCAAGGGTGCAAATCTTGCCGAGATGAGCCGCATCGGCCTGCCGGTTCCCGGTGGCTTTACCATTACCTGCCAAACCTGTGTCGAGTACTCCGGTGCCGGCAACGTGTGGCCCGAAGGCGCACTCGATGAGATCGTTGCCGCCGAGGCCGATCTCGAGGCCCGCTGCGGCAAGAAGCTTGGTGACGCATCCGACCCGCTGCTCGTGTCGGTTCGCTCGGGTGCTCCGTTCTCCATGCCCGGCATGATGGACACGGTCCTCAACTTGGGCCTTAACGACGACTCCGTTCTGGGCCTCATTGCCCAGACGCAAAACCCGCGTTTTGCCTGGGATAGCTACCGCCGCTTTATCCAGATGTTCTCCAACGTCGTTATGGGTGTCGATGCCGACTTGTTTGAGAACGCCCTGACCCAGGCTCGCTTGGTCGCCGGCGTTCGCGTCGATTCCGAGCTTTCGGCCGAGGACCTGCAGGAGCTCGTCGAGACCTTCAAGGGCATCTTCTCCGAGAACGTCGAGGCTGCCCTGTATCCCGAGCTCGAGGTTGTCGACGGCAAGCCCGTCTTCCCGCACGATCCGGAGCTCCAGCTGCGCCTTGCCATCCAGGCCGTCTTTGGCAGCTGGATGAACGAGCGCGCCTGCATCTACCGCAAACAGCATGGCATTTCCGACGAGCTCGGTACCGCCGTCAACGTCCAGGCCATGGCTTTTGGCAACAAAGGCGAGACCTCTGCGACCGGCGTCGCCTTTACGCGCAATCCGGCCGATGGCACCAAGGAGTTTTACGGTGACTTTTTGGTTAACGCCCAGGGTGAGGACGTCGTCGCCGGCATTCGCAACACTGAGCCCATCGCCGACCTCAAGACCACCCCGGGCCTCGAGTCCGCTGGCGAGGAGCTCGAGCGCGTTTTCCTGACGCTCGAGGATCATTACCGCGATATGTGCGATATCGAATTCACCATCGAGCAGGGTAAGCTCTGGATGCTTCAGACCCGCGTGGGCAAGCGCACCGCTACCGCCGCGCTGCGCATCGCTATCGAGATGGTCGAGGAGGGCCTCATCACCCGCGAGGAGGCCGTGAGTCGCATCGATCCGGCGCAGCTCGACCAGCTTCTGCATCCGCAGTTCGACTCCTCCAAGAAGTACGAGGCCCTGGCCTGCGGCCTCAACGCCAGCCCCGGCGCCGCCGTAGGCGAGGTCGTGTTCTCGAGCGATGATGCCGTCGCGCGCGCCAACGAGGGCCATAAGGTCATTCTGGTCCGCTGGGAGACCAACCCCGACGACTTGAAAGGCATGGTCGCTGCCGAGGGCATCCTTACCAGCCACGGCGGCAAGACGAGCCATGCCGCCGTTATCGCCCGCGGTATGGGTACGCCCTGCGTCTGCGGCGTTGAGCGCTTCCATATTGACGCCGCCGAGAAGGTCGTGCGCATCGAGGGCAGCGATCGTGTGCTTCACGAGGGCGACATCATCTCCATCGACGGCACTCAGGGCATTGTCGTCGACGGCGCCGTCGATCTGGTCTCCGCCGAGCTCACCGGCGATCTGGACACCATTCTGTCCTGGGCAGACGAGATTCGCCTGGACGAGACCGACGGTCACGCCAACCACGTGCGCGTCAACGCCGACAACCCCGAGGATGCCGCGCTCGCACTCGAGTTTGGCGCCGAGGCCATCGGCCTGTGCCGTACCGAGCACATGTTCCTGGGCGACCGCAAGAACATTATCCAGAGCTTTATCCTGTCCGACGACGAGGCCGTGAAGCAGCAGGCCCTGGACGACCTGCTCAAGGTTCAGACCGAGGACTTTCTGGCGATGTTTAAGACCATGTCCGGTCGCGATGTGGTCGTTCGCCTGCTCGATCCGCCGCTGCATGAGTTCCTGGATAATCCTCGCGAGCTCGAGGTCGCCATCACCAAGAAGGAAGCCGCCGGCGCCAGCGAGGAAGAGCTTGCCACCCTGCGTGCCCGCCTGCGTCGAATCGACGGCATGGTTGAGTCCAACCCGATGCTCGGCTTGCGTGGTGTGCGCCTGTCCGTTGTCTTTGGCGATCTGCCGCTCATGCAGGTTCGCGCCGTCGCCACGGCTGCTGCCCGCCTTATCAAGGAGGGCGTCGACCCGCGCCCCGAGATCATGGTCCCGCTCGTTTCCATCACAGCCGAGCATGTCCAGACCCGCGAGGTCATCGAGCGCGTGATCGCCGAGGTATCCGCCGAGGAGGGCGTCGAGCTCAATATTCCCGTGGGCACGATGCTCGAGCTGCCGCGCGCCTGCATGGTCGCCGACGAGATCGCCCACCATGCCGACTTCTTCTGCTTTGGCACCAACGACCTCACCCAGACAACCTTCGGCTTCTCGCGCGACGACGCCGAGGCCAAGTTCATCCCGCTGTACATGCACAAGAAGATCCTGAAGGATAATCCCTTCGAGACCATCGACGCGGCGGTGCTCGAGCTGGTGCGTATGGCAGTCGAGAAGGGTCGCGCCGCCAACCCCGACATGCACTTTGGCGTGTGCGGCGAGCACGGCGGCGACCCCAAGTCCATCAAGGACCTGTTCAACGTGGCCGATGTGGACTACGTGTCCTGCTCGCCCTATCGCGTGCCCCTCGCACGACTGGCTGCCGCCCAGGCCAAGCTCGATGCCAAGCGTTCCGCCTAGCGTTTAGTGTATAGACCCCTAGCGTAGCCCCCTTCATGCCGCCCGTCTCATTTGTGAGGCGGGCGGTTATCATGTGCGGGTTTTGTCTTTTTGTCTGCGAAAAAAATTGTTCTTGCAGCAGAAACCCGCGCGTGTATACTCGAATACGTTTGTTCAACTACGTGCCGGCCAAGGTGGTACGGCACCTCTAGAAGAGTAAGGAATTGCACATGGATTACATCCGCGCAATCGAGCGTCAGCAGATCCGCGAGGACATCCCGCAGGTCCGCGTTGCCGACAACGTCAAGGTTCACTACCGCATTAAGGAAGGCGACCGCGAGCGCATCCAGGTTTTCCAGGGTGACGTCATCCGCATGGCCGGCGCCGGTGCCCGTGAGACCTTCACCGTCCGCAAGATTTCCTTCGGTGTCGGTGTTGAGCGTACCTTCCCGCTTCACAGCCCCAAGATCGCCAAGCTCGAGGTCGTCCGTCATGGTCGCGTCCGTCGCGCCAAGCTGTACTACCTCCGCGACAAGGTGGGCAAGGCTGCTCGCATCCCCGAGAAGCGCTAAGAAGATCGCAGCGTCTGTCCACTCGTTTGGACACAAGGGTCACCTTCGGGTGGCCCTTCTTTTTATCTGATTTCCATGCAAGGAGGGCCTGGTATGGCCAATATGACGAGCTCGATTTCGGCATCGCAGGTTGCCGGCGAGCTGGCGAGTGCCACGTTCGAGGAGATTCCCGCCCTCGTGGAGCACTATCGCGAGGATCCGCGCCAGCAGGTGATCAAGGCTTGCGAACGCGCACTTAAGCGCCATGCCAAGGAACTTTCCGAGCGCGAGCGCGTCAACGGCATGTACGAGCTTATGCATGAGCTCGGCGGCAATGGCGTGGTCGTTGGTGTTGACGAGGTGGGGCGCGGCTCTGTCGCCGGCCCGTTGACGGTCTGCGCTGTCTGCCTTCCCATGGAGCCGCGCGTTTGGGGCATTAACGATTCCAAAAAGCTCACGCCTGCCCGTCGTGAGCTGCTCTCGGTGCAGATTGCCGAGGTGGCTACGGCCATTGGTTTTTGCCATATCGCTCCTGCGGATATCGATGAGATGGGCATGGCCCGCGCCATCCGCACTGCCGTCGCGGGCGCCGTGGCCGATACGGGGCTCGAGCCCGATTGCGTGCTTATGGACGGCAACCCCTTGGGCGCCGTCCCTAACGAGCGCGATGTGGTGAAGGGAGATGCCAAAATCGCCTGCATCGCCGCTGCTTCCATTATGGCCAAGGTCACGCGTGACGAGATGATGGTCGAGTACGATGCCGAGTATCCCGAATATCATCTTGCTGAGTCAAAGGGCTATGCGAGCCCCGAGCACATTGAGGCTATTCGTAAACATGGCCTTTCTCCGTTGCATCGTGTGAGCTTCTGCGGAAATTTTTTGCAGACGGAGCGTCTTTTTTAAGGCAAATATGGAGACAGGGACTTCTGGGATTTTATAAACCAGCTGGTGGGGACCGCATGCAACGCAATTGTTGCATGCGGTCCCTTTTTTGTTTGTTTTTGGTTGGACTTTGGTTTTCTTTTGGTACTTACCCGCAAGAAAGGCGGCCCCATGATCGGGTCAATATCGTGCGCGGGAAAGGAGACCCCATGTGCGCCGCAAGTGCAAAGAGCAAGACGCAACAGCTCAAAGAGCTTTGGGAGAACGGGGAGATTGATTGCGCGTCGATTACGCCTGGGTTCATTAAGGGCCTCAGTCCTCGAGAACTGGGCATGCTGGGTGAGCTTATTGCAATCGATTACTTTCGCGAGCGCGGTTATGCCCTCTTGGAACAGGGCTACCGGTGTCCCGAGGGTGAGGCCGATCTGGTACTTCTTGATGAACTTGATGATGTCGTGGTGATGGCTGAGATCAAGACAAGGCGCGTCGCCCTAGATTGCAACACGCGGGTCTTTCCCGAGGAGGCGGTGGACGCCCAAAAGCAGCGTCGCTACCGCCGTATCGCGAGTTGTTACCTTATGGATCACTATCCCCTTAAGGCGATTCGCTTCGACGCGGTGGGCGTTACTATCCGCGGCGGTCATATTGCGGAGATTGAGCATCAATACAACGCATTCGATTGGCAGGTATCGTGATGGCGTTTGACACCTTTGCCGTCCACGCTGCATGCATTCGTGGCGTCGAGGCGATTCCCGTCACGGTCGAGGTCTCGCTTGCCGGCGGTATTCCGGGTATCCAAATGCTTGGCATTCCAAGTATGGAGGTGATGGAGTCGCGTGGCCGCATACGCTGCGCAATGCGCTCGGCGGGATTTGAGATTCCACGGGCGGGCATTACCGTCAACTTGGCTCCGGGCGACATCCGTAAAACGGGCAGTGGTTTTGACCTGCCGATTGCCATCGCGGTACTGGCGGCCGATGGGCAGATTCCCCGCGACCATCTAGACCATTGCCTTATTGCCGGTGAGCTCGGGCTGGATGGTAGCGTGCTGCCCGTAAAAGGCGAGGTTGCGTTTCAGTTGTTGGCGCGTGATATGGGCCTGTCCTTTATTGCGGGAAGGTCGGATCAACATGTGCCGCTTGCCGGTGTGGACTGTGGCTTTATCGACCATCTGTCTCAGCTCGCCCGCGGTATGGGCGAGGCGGCTCGGCATTATCTGGATTCCGAGGGTGTCGAGGCGTCGTTTGAGCCAGAACTTGATTATGCCGATGTGCTGGGGCAGGAGGTTGCCAAGCGCGGCATTGCGCTTGCGGCGGCGGGGGAGCTCGGCCTGCTTATGATTGGCTCGCCGGGTTCGGGCAAGACCATGCTCGCACGCCGCATGACGGGTATCTTGCCCGAGCTTTCTCTCGAGGATCAGCAAGAGGCGCTGTGCATCCATTCGGTCTTGGGCGAGAGCATCGATGGTTTGCTGGCGGGACACCGGCCGTTCCGTAGCCCCCACCACAGCATTTCGACTGCGGGCCTTATTGGCGGCGGACGGCCGGTGCACCCGGGCGAGATTAGCCTAGCGCACGGCGGCGTGCTCTTTTTAGACGAGCTTGCCGAGTTTCCCAACAGCGTGCTGCAGACACTCCGTCAGCCCATAGAGCGCGGCTACGTCAAGATCGTACGCGTCGATGGGGCTTTCACGTTTCCCTCGAGGTTCCAGCTGCTTGCCGCGAGCAATCCCTGTCCCTGCGGCTTTTTGGGCGATCGCGAGGTACCGTGCCGCTGCTCGGCTTCGATGGTTGAGCGCTATCGGTCTAAGCTACGTGGTCCCTTGGCCGATCGTATTGACCTTATGATTGACGTGACCCGACCCGACCCGCAGGTAATTATCGAGGGCGCCGAGGGTATGTCGTCAGCTGAACTACGTGACTATGTTGTGCGGGGTCGGGCATTTCGTGCCTGGCGCGAGTCCCGTATGGACGATGCAGATGCCGAGGCCGAGGACGATGAGTCACGTTCCATCGACGGCGTCGTTTCGACCTTTGCACTCGATGGGGCAGCGGAAAAGTGCGTGCTCGGCCTGTCGAGGCGCACACATCTCACAGGGCGCGGCATCGTGCGCTTGGTGCGTATCGCGCGCACGATTGCCGATGTTGCCGAAAGTGAGCGGGTAACCCAAGACCACGTGCTCGAGGCGGCGATGTACCAGGGGAGGAGGGACCAGTAATGCCCGAGGAGACTTTTGAGCTGCATCCCGGTGATGCGTTGTATCCAGATACCGTTTTGGAGCTCTCTGATGTACCCCAGACGCTTTATGTGCGTGGCGACCCCGCCGCACTGTCGACGCCCTCGCTCTCCATCATCGGCGCTCGCAAGGCCTCGCCGTACGGCCTTGCCGTGGCAGAGCTGGCCGCGAAAGTTGCGGTCGAGGCGGGGGTGACGGTGGTCTCGGGCGGTGCGGTCGGCTGCGACCAGGCCTCGGGTTGGGCCGCGGTCAACGCTGGTGGCAGGCACGTCGTGGTGTTGGGTACGGGCGCCGACGTGGTTTACCCGCGTTCGAGTGCTGGGCTCATCGCGCGCACGATCGATACGGGCGGCGCGGTCGTGTCCATCTCGCCTTGGGGTATGGGGCCACGCAAGTTTGCCTTTCCGCGGCGTAACCGGGTGATTGCCGCGCTTTCGCAGGCGCTGTTCGTGTCGGAGGCCGGCATGCCCTCGGGCACGTTCTCGACAGCGGAGGCCGCCATGGACCTGGGGCGCGAACTGCTCGCGGTACCGGGCTCCATTTTGTCACCAGAGTCGCGTGGGACCAACTACCTCATCGCCAACGGGGCATGCTGCATTGTTGACGAGGAGTCTATTGAGATGGCCATCTCGCGAATATACGGCACCCTGCGCTATTCGCGTCCCGATGCGCCCGGTATCGCCGATCTGGACCCCACGCAGCAGGCCGTGATGCACGCGCTCATTGCCTCGCCGCTCAAGGTCGATGACATTGCCGCGCTCGTCTCCCTCGATGCCGTCGGCGTGCTCAAACTCCTGGGCTCACTCGAGCTCGAGGGACTCATCGAGCGCATGATGGATGGAAGGTATGCGCCCTCAAAGTTTGCGCTTCACGCTCAGACGCCCTTCGGTCACAATGGAAAGCGTGTCAATTAGAAAGGTGTTTGCAGATGCTGTTTGATCAAGTGACGGTTATCGGTGGCGGTCTGGCGGGATCGGAATGCGCGATTCAGCTGGCAGATCGCGGGTTTGCCGTAAAGCTGTGCGAGATGCGGCCGCTGGTGACCTCTCCTGCCCACCATACCGATCACTTGGCGGAGCTCGTCTGCTCCAATTCGTTTAAGTCGACCCGACCCGATTCCGCCGCCGGCCTGTTGAAGGCCGAACTCGAGCGTATGGGTTCGGTGCTGCTCGACTGCGCTCATCGCGCTGCCGTTCCCGCTGGTGGCGCCTTGGCGGTCGACCGTGTTAAATTCTCCGAGCTCGTCGAGGCCGAGGTTGCCGCCCGTCCCAATATCGAGGTCGTTCACGGCGAGGTCACCCAGATTCCCGAGGGCCATGTGGTTATCGCCGCGGGTCCCTTGTGCTCGCCGGCGTTGAGCGGGGAGGTCATGAAGCTCGTCGGTGGTGATTCCCTGGCGTTCTTTGACGCCGCGGCCCCGATTGTCGATGCCTCGACGCTCGATATGGATGTGCTGTTCTCGCAGTCGCGCTACGAGGAGCAGGGGAGTGGCGACTATCTCAATGCCCCGCTCAACAAGGAGGAGTACGAGGCCTTTATCGAGGCACTTACCACGGCCGATCGCGTGGTGCTCAAGGACTTTGAGGGCGGGGACCTCTTCCAGGCCTGTCAGCCAGCCGAGGAGGTTGCGCGCACGGGCAAGGATGCCATCCGCTTTGGCGCTATGAAGCCCGTCGGGCTCACCGACCCGCGCACCGGTCGCCGTCCCTGGGCGGCGATTCAGCTGCGCGCCGAGAACAAGGAGAAGACCGCCTATAACCTGGTTGGTTTTCAGACCAACCTGACCTTCGGCGAGCAGAAGCGCGTTTTTCATATGGTTCCCGGTCTGGAGAATGCCGAGTTCTTCCGCTATGGCGTCATGCATCGCAATACCTTTGTCGATGCTCCCCATGTGCTCGATGGGACCTTCGCCGTGCCCGGCACGGGCGTGCGCCTTGCCGGACAGATTACCGGTACGGAGGGTTACATGGAAGCGGTCGCCACGGGTCTCCTCGCTGCGCTCAATACCTATGCCGAGGCTATCGAGGTTGCTCCTGTCGAGCTGCCGCGCGTGGGCGCTCTCGGCGCGCTCGTGGGCTATGCGACCGATCCTGCTACGGTCGGATATCAGCCCATGCATGTTAATTTTGGCCTGGTGCCTCCCCTCGAGGACGGTAAACGCCGCAGCAAACGTGATCGCTATCAGGCCTATGCGGATCGCGCCCTTAAGGCCTTGGATTCCTATCTGGAATCGCGCTCCGACCTGTTTGGGGGCGATCGGTCATAGTCTTTGACCTGTACGATACCGTCGACTCGTTCATAGCCTATATTGCGCGCGTCGAGGGGCTTTCTTCTAACACTGTTATCGCTTACGGCTCTCGTCTGGAGCGTTTTGCCGCTTGGTGCGAGCGTGGGGATATCGATGCACGCACGGCGGACGTACGTACCGTTCGCATGTATCTGGCAGAGCTGTCGCGCGAGCAGGTGGCGCCCAGGACGATTGCGGCGCACCTGTCTGCCATTCGTTCGTTCTATCGATGGATGGCTGCCGAGGGTCTTATCGATGGAGACGCTGTCTCTGCGATTGCCTCGCCCAAGCTTCCACGCGATTTGCCCGGAGTGCTGACCACCCAGCAGGTTAAGGCACTGCTTGCATCGCCAGACGTTTCAACGCCTGCGGGACTGCGCGATGCGGCGATGCTCGAATTGCTCTATGCATCTGGGGCTCGCATCTCTGAGCTTGCGGCACTCAATGTTGAGTCCATTGCTTGGTCCGAGCGAACGCTGCGGCTTTGGGGTAAGGGGAGCAAGGAGCGTATCGTGCCCCTGTATCGGCGTGCTCTCGATGTGACCCACCGCTATATTGAGGAAGGAAGACCGGAGCTTCTTGCTCAGGCAAAGCGTGGCGACGGTACGAACGGTGTGCATCCGCTGTTTATCTCGGCACGCGGCAACCGTATGAGCGCCGCCATGCTTAGGCGACGGTTTCATATGTTGGCGTCGCTTGCGGGTATCCCTTCCGATATCGCCCCGCATGCGATGCGCCATACTTTTGCGACCGATTTGCTCGAGGGCGGAGCGGACTTGCGCTCTGTCCAGGAGTTACTGGGGCATGCAAGCTTGTCCACCACGCAGATTTATACGCATCTCACGCCCGATCGGCTCAAACGCGCCGTTACCCAAGCTCTTCCGCGCGGCGAATAAGGCAGGAGAGGGGTTCTATCCAATCGATCGCGCGTCCGTGTGTGTGGTTTTGATTTCGTGTTGGCAGAAAGATGTAATCCTGCTATCATTCATCGGGTTGCTTCACGGCAACAGGTTTTTATCACGCACGCGCGGCTACTTCATACCGTGGTGCCCGGGCTTTGGTAGCACATGTCCGGGTTGGTTTTGGAGGATGACCCCGCGCGGAGGCAAACCACAGGAGGTTTAACATGGCTACCAAGATTAATATCCGCACCCTGCTCGAGGCCGGCTGCCACTTCGGTCACCAGACCCGTCGCTGGAACCCCAAGATGAAGCCGTTCATCTTCGGTGAGCGCAACGGCATCTACATCCTCGACCTCAAGCAGACCATTCTTGACGCCGACCAGGCTTACACCTTCGTCAAGAACGTTGCCAAGGGTGGCAACGTGCTGTTCGTCGGCACCAAGAAGCAGGCTCAGGAGGCCGTCAAGAACGCCGCTGAGCGCGCCAACATGCCTTACATCAACCAGCGTTGGCTCGGCGGCATGCTGACCAACTTCGTCACCATCCGCTCCCGCATCAACCGCATGGAGGAGCTCGAGGCCATGGTCGAGGACGGCCGCATGGCTGTTCTTCCCAAGAAGGAGCAGGCTGTTCTGGGTAAGGAGCTCGCTAAGCTCCAGACCAACCTCGGTGGCGCCCGCGACATGAAGGGTCTGCCCCAGGCTCTCTTCGTCATCGACACTAAGCGCGAGGAGAACGCCATCAAGGAGGCCCAGCGCCTGAACATCCCCGTCGTCGCTCTGATCGATACCAACTCCGATCCCGACGAGGTCGAGTACGGCATCCCCTGCAACGATGACGCCATCTCCGCTGTCACCCTTATGTGCGAGCTCATGGCCGACGCTTGCCTCGCTGGCTCCGGCAAGGAGCAGGTCTCCGAGGCCGAGATGGCCGCTGAGCCCAAGGCCGAGTAAATCAGTCCTAATTAAGTCTTTTTCATCTCTTTGAAAGGAACCACAATGGCCCAGATTACCGCCGCTATGGTCAAGCAGCTCCGCGAGATGACCGACTCCCCGATGATGGAGTGCAAGAAGGCTCTCGTCGAGGCTGACGGTGACATGGACGCCGCTGTTGACGTTCTGCGCAAGAACGGCCTCGCTAAGGCTGCCAAGAAGGCTGGCCGCGAGACCAACGAGGGCGCTGTCGCCGCGTTCGTCTCCGAGGATGGCAAGACCGGCGCTCTGCTCGAGCTCTCCTGCGAGACCGACTTCGTCGGCTCCAACGCCAAGTTCACCGGCTTTGCTTCCAAGGTCGCCGAGGTTGTCGCCACCACCGAGCCGGCCGATGTCGACGCTCTGCTCGAGAAGCCGATGGGCGAGGAGACCGTTTCCTCCGAGCTCACCGAGATGATTCACATCATGGGCGAGAACATGAAGATCTCCCGCTTCGCCGCCCGCAAGGTCGAGAACGGCGCTCTCGCTTCTTACATCCACATGGGTGGTAAGATCGGCGTCCTCGTCGAGTTTGCTTTCGAGAAGGCTGAGACCGCTCAGGCTGAGTCCTTCAAGACCTTTGCCCACGACGTTGCTCTTCAGGTTGCCGCTGTCGCTCCGATCTGCGCTACCCGCGATCAGGTTCCGGCCGAGACCGTCGAGCATGAGAAGCAGATTTACATGGCTCAGGCTGCCGAGTCCGGCAAGCCCGAGGCCATCCAGGAGAAGATGGCTGTTGGCCGTCTGGAGAAGTTCTACAAGCAGTCCGTGCTCACCGAGCAGGAGTTCATCAAGGACAGCTCCCTCACCATCAAGAAGTACGCCGAGCAGGTCTCCAAGGAGCTCGGCGATACCATTACCGTCGTTGCCTTCGACCGTCTGGTCCGTGGCGAGTAAATAAGCTCTTGTAGCTGGTAATGAGCAGGCTGTGGGTTTTACTCACAGCCTGCTTTTTCATGGCTCCAAGCAGAGCCTTTGCTATCATATTGAGAGTCTAATTAAAGGAGGATCGCTTTGTCCGACATCCGATATAAACGCGTGCTTCTGAAGCTTTCCGGCGAAGCACTGATGGGCGATGGCCACTATGGCATCGACCCCAAGGTTACCGACCATCTTGCCAAGCAGGTCAAGGAGCTGCTCGCCGTTGGCCATGAGGTCGGCATCGTTGTCGGCGGCGGCAATATTTTCCGCGGCATGGCTGGAGCTGCCGGCGGTATGGAGCGTGCTCAGGCCGATTACATGGGCATGCTTGCAACCGTTATGAACGCGCTCGCCCTGCAGGATGCCTTCGAGCATAACGATGTTCCTTGCCGCGTTATGAGTGCCATCCAGATGAACGAGATTTGCGAGCCCTATATTCGTCGTCGCGCCATCAATCACCTCTCCAAGGGCAATGTCGTTATCTTCGCAGCCGGCTCGGGCAATCCGTACTTTACGACTGACACCGCCGCGGCCCTTCGCGCCTGCGAGATCGGTGCGGAGATTCTGATTAAGGCCACCAAGGTCGACGGTATCTACGACAAGGATCCCGTCAAGTGCGCCGATGCCGTCCGCTTTGACAAGATCACCTATCACGAGGTGCTCGTCCGCGGCCTGCAGGTTATGGATTCCACGGCTACGGCCCTGTGCCAGGATAACCGTATGCCCATTTTGGTCCTCAACATCGATGGCGAGGACAACGTCAAGCGCGCGCTTTCGGGTGAGCCCGTCGGCACGCTCGTCTATCAGGAGGATTAAGCATGGCAGAGAACATCACCGCCCACATGGACAAGTCGCTCGAGTCCCTCAAGCATAACTTCTCCAAGGTCCGTACCGGCCGAGCCAACGCTAACATTCTGTCCGACATCACCGTCGATTATTACGGTGTTCCCACGCCGGTCACGCAGGTTGCCGCCGTAAAGACCCCCGAGGCCCACATGCTGCTCATCGAGCCGTGGGATAAGGCGCTTATCAACGCCATCGTCAAGGCCATCGGCGCTTCCGATCTGGGTATTACCCCCAACTCCGATGGCACCGTTGTTCGTCTTCCGTTCCCGGCTCCCACCGAGGAGCGCCGTCGCGAGCTCGTCAAGGAGTGCCGCGAGTACGCCGAGCAGGCCAAGGTGTCTATCCGTAACATCCGCCGCGACTTTAACAACAAGCTCGAGCGCGATGAAGAGCTTACCGAGGACGATGTCCGTCGCGAACAGGCCAAGGTGCAGAAGCATACCGACGAGTATGTCGCCAAGGTCGAGGAGCTTCTGAAGGAAAAAGAAGCCGAGGTCATGGAGATCTAAGGTGCAATACGACGAGAACAAACTGGTCGAGTACTTTGCCGACGCCCCTGCGGGCGTCGGTTTTTCCGACCTTGACCTCAATAACATTCCGCGCCATATCTCGTGCATCATGGACGGTAACGGTCGCTGGGCTACGGCGCGAGGTCTTGCCCGTACCGAGGGTCACAAGGCGGGTATCGTCTCCCTTCGTGAGATCATTACCGCCTGCGTGCGTCTGGGTGTCGACGTGCTTTCCGCCTATGCGTTTTCAACCGAAAACTGGAACCGCCCGCAGCATGAGGTCAACGTCTTGATGCATCTGTTTGCCAAGACGTTTATCGATGAGCTGCCGCTTCTGAAGCGCGAAAACGTCCGTGTTGTCTTTTTGGGTGATATTTCCGCGCTGCCCAAGAAGACCCGCGACGTTTTTGAATGCGGTCTTGCCGAGTGCGCTGATCACACCGGTATGACGCTGGCGCTCGCCGTCAACTACGGCGCTCGTGCCGAGATTACCCGTGCCGCCCGTCAGCTTGCGCTCGATGCCGCCGCCGGCAAGATCGACCCTGCTGCTATCGACGATGATATGGTTGCTTCGCACCTGTACACCGCCGGTCTTCCCGATCCCGAGCTGGTCATTCGCACCTCTGGTGAGCTTCGCCTTTCGAACTATCTGCTGTGGCAGGTGGCTTATTCCGAGTTCTATGTCACCGATACCTATTGGCCTGACTTTGATCGTTGGGGCCTTGTTGACGCCATTTTGGCCTATCAGGGCCGTGACCGTAGGTTTGGTGGACTGAGCAAGACCGAGGAGGCTTAATCGTGTCCGATCGTCCCAAGGCATCTGCTCCCAAGACGCCTGCGCGCAAAGCTGCCACTGCGGGAGCGCCTGCAGCGAAGAGCGGCACCGGTTCGTGGCTTGCGGGCTTTATTACCCGTGCCGCCGCCGGTATCGTCTACGCCGTCGTCTTTATCCTGTGCCTGGTTTTGGGTATCGTGCCCACCGCCATTTTTGTCTCTGTCATGAGCGGGCTTTGCTGCTTTGAGTTTTTCCGTATGACGAGGCTCGATGGCAAGGTCGCCAACGAGCATCTGGGCATTATTGCCGCCGTGCTCTTTCCGTTATCGGCGCTTGGCGATTCGCTTTTGCTGAACGCCCTGCTTTTTGCACTGATGCTCGCGGTGGGCATTTGGTATGTTTGGTCGCCGCGTACCCGCATCTCTGATGTGGCCGTGACGCTCATGGGTCCCATCTACACAGGCTTTATGCTGTCGGCTATTGTGCTGCTGCGCGATGCCGTGCCCGGTTTTGCCGGCGCCCTGCTTTCAGTGGGTGTTTGCGCGTCCCTTTGGGTCTCCGATTCGTTTGCTTACATCGTGGGCAGCCGTATCGGAAAACACAAGATGGTCCCCAAGATCTCTCCCAACAAGAGCTGGGAGGGCTTTGTTGGAGGCATCTTGGGCTCGGTTCTCATCTGGCTCATTTTGTGGGTGACGCATCTCTATAAGCTGAGCTTGCCCTATGCGCTGCTTTGTGGCGTGGTTGTGTCCATCCTGGGCGTTATCGGCGACCTTATCGAGTCGCGCATCAAGCGCGGTGTGGGCGTCAAGGATTCCGGTAACCTTATCCCGGGCCACGGCGGCATGCTCGATCGTAGCGATTCGCTTATCTTCGGCTGCATCACCGCGCAGCTGATGCTGATGATCGGAGGCGTGCTGTAATGTCCTTCCAGACGACGTATGGCTCCGATGGACGCCTTCGTGTTGCCATCCTGGGCTGTACGGGCTCTATCGGCACTCAGGCGCTCGATGTTTGCCGTCAGCATGCCGATCGTCTGCAGGTGACGGCGCTTTCCGTTAATTCCAGCACCTCCGAGCTCGTTGCAGCTGCCCGCGAGTTCTCGGTTCCGGCGGTTGCCGTGGCCGATGTCGCTCATGGCGATGACGCCGTGCTGCAGGAGTTGCCCGAGGGAACGGAGCTCGGCGTTGGTGCGCAGGCGGTTTGCGAGCTCGCGCGTCGCGACGATGTCGATTGCGTGCTTGTCGCTATTGTGGGCGCCGCCGGTCTCGAGGCGAGCCATGCGGCCTTGACCTCGAATAAGCGTCTTGCCCTTGCCAATAAGGAGTCGCTCGTTGTTGGCGGTGACCTGCTGATGCCGTTGGCTCAGCCCGGTCAGCTTATCCCGGTCGATTCCGAGCACTCTGCAATTTACCAATGCTATCTGGGTGAGAATCCGCGCGAGGCCCACTGTATTTGGCTTACCTGCTCGGGCGGTCCGTTCTTTGGCCGTTCGCGCGAGGAACTCGACCGTGTGACGCGCGCCGATGCCCTGGCGCACCCTACGTGGGCTATGGGTGCCAAGATCACGATTGACTCCGCTACCCTCATGAACAAGGGCCTGGAGCGTATCGAGGCGATGCACTTGTTTGGTTGCGACCTCGACTTTATCAACGTGGTCGTTCAGCGCCAGTCAAAGATTCATTCTATGGTCGAGTTTGCCGACGGCGCCGTGATGGCGCATCTCGGGGCATCTGACATGCGCATTCCCATCCAGTTTGCCTTCTCGTATCCCGAGCGCTGGGATACTCCGGCTCCGCGCATCGATTTCCGCGAGTTGGGTCAGCTTACCTTTGATGCGGCCGACATGGATACGTTCCGCTGCCTGGCGCTGGCCGAGCGTGCGGGCAAGACGGGCGGCACCATGCCGTGCGTGCTCAATGCCGCCAACGAGGTCGCCGTCGATGCCTTCCTGCATGATGGCTGCAGTTTTACCGATATCGATCGCATTGTGGAATCCTGTATGGATGCGCA
Organism: Collinsella sp. Sow4_D11; assembly: GCF_052116465.1. Classification (NCBI taxonomy): domain Bacteria; kingdom Bacillati; phylum Actinomycetota; class Coriobacteriia; order Coriobacteriales; family Coriobacteriaceae; genus Collinsella; species Collinsella sp. Sow4_D11. Next base: position 80,152 of record NZ_JBQKLA010000006.1, read on the forward strand.
TGATGCGCAGACGGTCGATTCGTTTGAACAGCTTCGCGGTATCGATGCGTGGGCGCGTGAAAAGGCCGCGCAAGTGCTCGTCGCAACCCGTTCTTAACCCATAAGGATTGCTTTTTCGTTTTATGGAAACTGTTCTGAGCGTTCTCTCATCGGTCTTTTGGGGCCTGCTGATGCTTTCCGTCCTCGTGTTTTTGCACGAGGGCGGCCACTTTTTGGCGGCGCGTGCCTGCGGCGTCCGGGTGACTGAGTTCTTTTTGGGCCTGCCGTGTCGCTTTGATATCCACCATACGTCTCGTCGGATCGGCACCAAGTTTGGCGTGACCCCGCTGTTGCTGGGTGGGTATGCTGCCATCTGTGGCATGGATCCGACCGATGTCTCGTATGCCGATCGCGTGCTTGCCGCCATCTATCGCCACGGCCGTGTGACGGTGGCCGATCTTGCCGTCGAGCTTGAGCTGTCCGAGGAGGATGTGCTCGAGGCCTGTGCTTTGCTGCTGGGTTGGGGATCCATAGCTCCTTGGTATGAAGAAGGGGAAAACCCTTCGCCTGGTTACTATCCCACCAAGTACCAGACCCTGCCGCGTGACGCGGCGGGTTATACCACCTTTGACGGCCGTCGGTTCGATCGCGAGCACGCGACTGCCGAGGGCGATGTATGGGAACTGCCGTGCGGCGAGGCCGAATTCCTTGCACGCGAGCGCTCGCACACCTATTTGGGTCAGGGCTTTGTCAAGCGTGCCTTTATGCTGCTTGCGGGCATTATCGTCAATATCCTGACGGGCTTTTTGCTCCTTATGAGCATCTATTCCATCGCGGGTGTCACGGTGCCGGTGGACACCAATGTGATCGGCCAGGTTGATGAAGGCTCGATTGCCTCCGCGGCGGGAATCGAGGATGGCGACGCGATTCTTTCGGTCGACGGAGTATCGTGCTCTACCTGGATGGACGTTTACGATGCCATTGGCAAGGCTGCCGGTAAGGACGATATCGCCATTGAGTACGAGCGTGACGGCAAGAAGCATTCGACCACGGTTGCGCTCAAAGAGGACGAACGCCTAGGTGTGTATGTTTCTACGCAGGTGGTCCGTTTAGACCCCATCACGTCGGCTCGCCTGTCGTTCTCCTATGTCGTGCAGACAGCGAAGGGCGTGATGCGCCTGCTCCAGCCTCAGCATACGATGGAGATTCTCGATCAGTCCTCTTCGATCGTGGGTATTAGCGTTATGTCCTCGCAAGCTGCTGCTGCCGGCCCTGCCACGTTCCTTTCGTTTGCCGCCCTCATTTCGTTCTCGCTTGGCTTTATGAACCTGCTGCCCATCCCGCCACTCGATGGCGGCAAGTTGGTCATCGAGATCATTCAAAAGATTGCGGGCCGCGAGCTTCCGCTCAAGGTCCAGACGATTGTGAGCTATGTGGGCATCGCGCTCTTTGCGCTGCTGTTTGTCTATATGCTTCGTTCCGACATCCTTCGATTTATTCTGTAGGGGAGTGTTTGGATTGTCTTTATCCCATCCTTTGCCTCGCGAGTTGACGCGCCCCGTGCATGTGGGCGGCGTGCAGATCGGTGGAGGCGCGCCGGTGGCGGTCCAATCTATGACCTGCACCGATACCGCTGATGCCCAGGCAACGCTTGCGCAAGTGTGCGCGTTGGCGCAGGCTGGCTGCGATATCGTGCGCGTGAGCGTGCCCACCGAGGCCGCGCTTGAGGGTTTCCGCACCATCTGCGCCGAGTCTCCGGTGCCGATCGTTGCCGATATCCACTTTAACCATAAGCTCGCCATTGGTGCCGTTGAGGCCGGTGCTGCCAAGCTGCGCATCAATCCCGGAAATATCGGCGATTGGGCCAAGGTTGACGCGGTGATCGATGCTGCGGGTGCCGCGGGCTGTGCGATTCGTATCGGCGTCAATGCTGGTTCGCTTGAGCAGGATATCGCTGAGCGCGACGACCTCACGCAGCCCGAAAAGCTCGTGATGTCGAGCGAACGTTTCGTCAAGCATTTTGAAGACCGCGGCTTTACGAACATTGTGCTTTCGGCCAAGGCCCATAGCGTGCAAACGACGCTCGACACCTATCGTGCCCTGTCGCGTGAGATTCCCCACGTTCCGCTCCACCTGGGCGTAACCGAGGCGGGTACCAAGCTGCAGGGCACCATCAAGAGCTCGGTGGGCCTTGGCATCCTGCTGTCCGAGGGAATCGGTGACACCATGCGCGTTTCGCTCACGGCCGATCCGGTTGAGGAGCCGCCGGTCGCCTGGGGAATTTTGCAGTCGCTGGGCCTGCGTCGCCGCGGCCCCGAGATCGTCTCGTGCCCCACGTGCGCCCGCTGTCAGGTTAACCTGATCGCAATCGCCGAGGAAGTAACCGAGCGGCTTAAGAACTATGCCGCGCCGCTTTCGATTGCCGTCATGGGATGCGCCGTCAATGGCCCCGGTGAGGCTTCTGATGCCGACCTGGGCGTTGCTTGCGGACGTGGTCAGGGCCTGCTCTTTTCGCACGGCCAGATCATTGGTAAAGTAGCGGAGGACCAAATTGTCGACGCGCTTATGGCCGAGGTCGACAAGCTTATTGAGGAGAATTAAATGACCCGAGCAATGTATATGTCTAAGCTGTATGCTCCGACGCTCAAAGAGGATCCGGCCGACGCTGAGCTTGCGAGCCATCGCCTGCTGCTCCGTGCCGGTATGATCCGCAAGGAGGCCGCCGGTCTCTATTCCTATCTGCCGCTCGCGTGGCGCTCGATTCGCAAGATTGAGAACATCGTGCGCGACGAGATGGACGCCGCCGGCGCCCAGGAGCTCATGATGCCCATCATGGTCGATGCCGAGCTGTGGCGTGAGTCCGGCCGTATCGATGCCTATGGCAAGGAGCTCGTGCGCTTTGATGACCGCCACGGCCGCGAGTTCGTGCTCGGCCCTACGCACGAGGAGACCGTGACTGCCCTGGTGCGCAACGAGCTGCGTTCATACAAGCAACTGCCGGTGAATCTCTATCACATCCAGGATAAGTTCCGCGACGAGTTCCGTCCCCGCTTTGGCCTGATGCGCGGTCGCGAGTTCATCATGAAAGACGCCTACAGCTTTTCTGCCACGCAGGAGAGCCTGCAGGAGGAGTACGACAAGATGAAGCAGGCGTACGCCAATATCTGCGAGCGCTGCTACATTAAGGCCCTGCCCGTCGTCGCCGATTCCGGCGAGATCGGTGGCGACACCTCCGTCGAGTTCATGGCGCTGGCAGATGCCGGCGAGGCTTCGCTGGTCTACTGCGACGATTGTGGCTTTGCTGCCGATGACGAGGCGGCAAGCACCAAGGTCGTTGTGACCGAGGGCCCCGGCGACGGCACACTCACCAAGGTCGAGACTCCGGGTATGGGCACCATCGAGGCCGTCGCCAAGTTCTTCGGCTTCCCCGAGAACGGTACGCGCAAGTCGCTGGCTCTCATCGACGCCGAGGGCAAGCCGGTTGTGGCCATCGTTCCGGGCGACCATGAGCTCAACGACTGCAAGGCCGAGCATGTCTTTGGCAAGGGCTATCGCATGATGACCGACGAGGAGCTCCAGACCTACGGTCTGCATAAGGGCTTTATCGGACCGGTTAACCTGCCCGAGGGCATTCGTCTGGTCTGCGACGAAAGCCTGCGCGAGTCCAAGCAGTGGGCCTGCGGTGCCAACGAAGTCGACTATCACTTTACCGGTGCCTGCCCCGAGCGCGACTTTACCGTCGACGAGTGGGCCGACCTGGTTACCGTCGTTGCCGGCGACCCTTGCCCGCACTGCGGCAAGCCGCTCTCCGCTGCTCGCGGCATCGAGGTTTCCCAGGTCTTCCAGCTGGGCACCAAGTACTCCGAGGCCATGGGTGCCACCTTTATGGACGAGGACGGCAAGGAGAAGCCGCTTATCATGGGTTGCTACGGCGTGGGCGTTTCCCGCTCGCTCGCTGCCGTCGTGGAGCAGCACAACGACGAGCACGGTATCGTTTGGCCGGTCTCCGTTGCCCCGTACGAGGTTGCGGTGATTCCGCTCGACCCCAAGAAGGAGGAGTGCGCTTCTGTTTGCGATCAAATCGTCGAGGGTCTGTGCGCCGAGGGTATCGAGGTTGTCGTAGACGACCGTGACGAGCGTCCCGGCTTTAAGTTTGCCGACAACGACCTTATGGGCTTCCCTTATCAGGTGGTGCTCGGCAAGCGCGGCCTTAAGAACGGCACCGTCGAGCTCAAGGATCGTGCCACGGGCGAGCGCGAGGATGTGGCGATCGATGAGGTTGTCGCCAAGGTCGCTGAGCTTGTGAAAGCAGCACGCCGTTAATCGAGCCCGCTGCGTTTAGTGCACTTGTTAAGCGGCCCTGCGTCTCTCGAGGTAGAGATGCAGGGCCGCTTTTGCGTCTAAGGGACAGTTGTTGCTAAAAGGAAAACCCCGCAGCCCATGCGAGCTGCGGGGTTTTCCTTTGTGCCTCCGATGCGAAATAACTCGCTCAGATATTACTGATAATCGACGACGTCGATCCAGTTCTTAAGGAACTCATCGTTCACGTTGCGCTTACGAGCGAGCTCGGAAGCGGCGACGATGCTCGTCCACTGACGCACGACCTGCATGGGCATGTCGGCGCGATCGCAGTAGAGCTCCAGGTAGGCCTCGGCCTGGTCCTTGCTGTTGAGGGCAAAGAGCAGGTAGGTGGTGGCAACGTCGGCAGCAGGGGAGCCCTGGGTGGCGTGTGCCCAGTCGCAGACGTACAGCTGGCCGTCGTCGCCAACGATGACGTTGGAGGGGTTGAAGTCGCCGTGGCAGACCTTGAACTCCTTGGTCATGCCGTCCAGACGCTCCTGAAGGTTGTAGCGCGTGGTGGCATTGAGCTGATCGAGGCTGTCGATCATGCGGGCGAACTTGTCGCGCTGACGGTTGAGCAGCGGGGAGGTGTAGCCGTGGATCTCGATCTGGAGGTCGACGAACATCTCGAGGTACTCACCAAAGCGCTGGGGCTCGGCAGTCATCTTCTCGGCAAGGGTGGTGCCCGGAACCTTCTCGGTCACGAGCGCCCAGCCGTTGGCGTTCTCGAGCTGAGAAACCTCGAGAGCCTTGGGGCTGCGGATGCCGCACTCATTGATGCGGGCAAGATTCAAAGCCTCGTTGAACACGTCGGAGACGGGCTTGGTCTCGTTAAAGACCTTGACGATCTTGTCGCCCAGGTCGTAAACGACTTTGTTGCCGCGACGGACGAGCTCGGTCTTGGATTCGGGGAGCAGCATGATTGCATCCTTTCAACGATGCGATAGAAGCAGCGGCGGGGGCGTGCGTGCGCCCGTTCACCCCCGCCGAAATAACCGTGCTAAAAACTAGCAGACGGCGTAGTCCTGGGGCTCGCGGCCATAGTAGGCGTCCAGGTAGAGCTCCTTGATCTCGCTCATGAGCGGGTAGCGCGGGTTAGCGCCGGTGCACTGGTCGTTGAATGCCTGCTCGGTCATCTCGTCGAGGGTGTCGAGGAAGTACTGCTCGTCAACACCGTAGTCGGCGATGGTCTTCTTGACACCGATGAAGTCCTTGAGCTCCTCGAGCTTCGTGATGAAGTTCTCGAAGACCTCCTTGTCGTCCTTGCCCTCGATACCGCAGTACTTGGCCATCTCGGCGTAGTTGTGCAGCGCGTTGGGGTAAGGATACTGGGAGAACGTGCCCATCTTGACGGGGGCCTCGGCGGCGTTGTAGCGCATGACGCGAGTCAGGATGATGGCGTTGGCGATGCCGTGGGGCAGGTGATGGAAGGCACCGAGCTTGTGGGCCATGGAGTGGTTGAGGCCCAGGAAGGCGTTGGCGAAGGCCATACCGGCCATGCAGGAGGCGTTGTGCATCTCCTCGCGGGCATGCGGGTCCTTGGCGCCGTTTTCGAAGCTGGAGGGCAGGTTCTCGAAGACGAGCTTGGCAGCGCGCTCGGAGAGGCCCTTGGTGTAGTCGGAGGCCATGATGGAGACATAGGACTCGATGGCGTGGGTCATGACGTCGATGCCGGAGGCGGCGGTCAGGCCGCGCGGGGCGGTCATGCAGTTGTCGGCGTCAACGATAGCCATGTTGGGGAGCAGCGCGTAGTCGGCGAGCGGCCACTTGATGCCGGTCTCCTTGTCGGTGATGATGGCGAACGGCGTGCACTCGGAACCGGTGCCCGAAGAGGTCGGGACGGCGACGAAGTAGGCCTTCTTGCCCATCTCGGGGAAGGTGAAGATACGCTTGCGGATGTCCATGAAGTCCATGGCCATGTCCTCAAACTTGCACTCGGGGTGCTCGTACATCATCCACATGATCTTGCCGGCGTCCATAGCGGAGCCACCGCCGACGGCGATGATGACGTCCGGCTCAAAGAGAGCCATCTGCTTGGCGCCGCGACGTGCGCACTGCAGCGACGGATCGGGCTCGACGTCGTAGAAGCAGTCGTGGGCGATGCCCATCTCGTCGAGCTTGGCTTCGATGGCGCGGGTGTTGCCATTCTTGAAGAGGAACTGGTCGGTGACGATAAAGGCGCGCTTCTTGCCCATGACGCTGCCCAGCTCGTCGAGAGCGACGGGCGTGGAACCCTTCTTGAAGTAGACCTTCTCGGGAGCGCGGAACCACAGCATGTTCTCACGGCGCTCGGCCACAGTCTTAACGTTGATCAAGTGCTTCACCCCAACGTTCTCGGAGACGGAGTTGCCGCCCCAGGAGCCGCAGCCCAGGGTCAGAGACGGCTTCATGCCAAAGTTGTACAGGTCACCGATGCCGCCGTGCGAGGACGGGGTGTTGATGACGATACGGCAGGCCTTCATGACATGCTCGAACAGGCTGATCTTCTCGGCCTGGGCGGGATGCACGTACAGAGAGGCGGTGTGGCCCGGGCCACCGGCGAGTACCAGGTGCTCGGCCTTGTCGACGGCCTCCTGGAAGTCCTTGGCGTGATACATGGCCAGGACAGGGGAGAGCTTCTCGTGGGAGAACTCCTCCTTGGCGGGGTCGGTGGAGGTGACCTCGGCGATCAGGATCTTGGTCTTGACGGGAACCTCGATACCGGCGAGTTCCGCGATCTTGGCGGCAGCCATGCCGGGGATGCGGTGATCGAGAGCGCCGTTCTTGAACATGGCGCCGCGCAGGGCCTCCATCTCGGCACCCTGCTTGACGAAGTAGCAGCCGCGCTTCTGGAATTCGGCCTTAACCTGGTCATAGATGGTGTCGATGACGGTCACGGACTGCTCGGAGGCGCAGATCATGCCGTTGTCGAAGGTCTTGGAGTGGATGATGGAGTTGACGGCGAGCAGCACGTCGGCGGTGTCGTCGATGATGACCGGGGTGTTACCGGCGCCAACGCCCAGGGCGGGCTTGCCCGAGGAGTAGGCGGCCTTGACCATGCCCGGGCCACCGGTGGCGAGGATGATGTCGACATCGCGCATGACCATGTTGGTCAGCTCGATGGAGGGGACATCGACCCAGCCGATGATGCCCTCGGGGGCGCCGGCCTTGACGGCGGCGTCAAGCACGAGCTTGGCGGCGGCGATGGTGCACTTGGCGGCAGCCGGGTGCGGGGAGATGATGATGGCGTTGCGGGTCTTCAGGCTGATCAGCGTCTTGAAGATCGCGGTGGAGGTGGGGTTGGTCGTCGGGATGACGGCGCCCACGATGCCGATGGGCTCAGCGATCTTGGTGATGCCGTAGGCCTCGTCGCGCTCAATGACACCACAGGTCTTGGTGTTCTTGTAAGCGTTGTAGATGTACTCTGCGGCGTAGTGGTTCTTGATGACCTTGTCCTCAAGAACGCCGCGACCGGTCTCCTCGATGGCCATCTTCGCCAGCGGGATACGAGCCTTGTTGGCGGCCATGGCGGCCTCGTAGAAGATCTTGTCGACCTGCTCCTGCGTGTACGTAGCAAAAAGCGCCTGGGCCTCTCGCATCTGAGCGAGCTTAGCCTCAAGCGCCTCTACGTTGTCCACAATTGCGGGAGTAGTGTTTTCCGGTGACTTTTTCACCATTTGTGTCTCCTTGCGATCGGAGATTTACCCTACGTGTTGCATGATAGCAAGAAATTATTCGGCGAACGGTAAGATTCCCGTAAAAGGCACACTAAAACGCTTCAACTAGTTGAATCGTTTTAATTAAAAATATCAGCCTGGCACCGGCCTGCTCATTGGGGACAGACTTATATGGGTGCTTTCACTCATTTGGGACAGACATCGTTTTGCCATTTCGCTGTTCTGTATCAGCCTGGCATCGGCCCGCCCATTGGGGACAGACTTATATGAGTGCTTTCACTCATTTGGGACAGACATAGTTTTGCCATTTCGCTGTTCTGGACCTGTTATTGCCGCTTATTGGATATAAATAGATCACAGGCTCAGCATTTCGCGTTGCTTCTCTCCTTTTAGGTGTTGCCTGTACAGTTTTGAAAGGAGAGATTATGCCCCGATGTGCCCGCGCCGTTTCGATCACCGGCTATTACCATGTTTATGACCGCGGCAACTCCAAGCAGATTATTTTTGAAGATGACTCCGACCGCTATCGTTTCTTGTCGGATATCTCGGACAGGTTTGCGCGCCATAAAGTGGCGGTGTTGGCTTGGTGCCTTATGGACAACCACTTCCATTTGATGGTTGATGACCCTTATGACAACCTTTCAAAGGCGATGCAGTGCGCATTGACGGCGTATGCTAAGTATTTCAATGGGAAAACGGGAAGAACGGGCCATCTGTTTGACAATCGCTATTCGCGGGTTGCGGTTGAGTCGGACACGCAGGCGGTGCAGCTGCTCGATTATATCCATCTCAATCCTGTGAAAGGTTCGCTCGACTCACTCGAGGCGTACCGATGGTCAAGCTTCAAGGCATATCAGCTGGGCTACGATCCCTTTGACATTTGTGATGCGGCCCCTATGCTCGATATTGTCGGAGGCTCCCGTTGCTATTGCGAACATCTCAAGGAAGCTGCCGGGCGCATCTGGTCGGTGGAGGTTCTTCCACGCCGTCGGATCCCCGATGAGGAGGCCCTTTCCGTTGCGCGCGAAGTCCTGCCGAGCATAGATCCTACGCTGCTTAAGGCCCTGCCACGCCCCGAACGCGATGCCTGCCTGCTGAGGCTCAGGCAGGCACATCTCACGGTCAAGCAAATTGCCCGTATCACCGGTATCGGCGCTACAAGTGTGACCAAGGCCACTGCGGGCTGGAAGGAAGCTGCGTGAGGCAGGGGCCGGAGCTAGTCGGGGCGCGCAGACACGCATCATGTCTGTCCCCAATGAGTGAAAACACCCATGTAAGTCTGTCCCCAATGAGTGAAAACACCCATGTAAGTCTGTCCCCAATGAGTGCAAAAAGGCGCCCTCCACAAGAGAGGACGCCTTTGGTAAGTTCTATGTGAACGCGAGGTCTTTGACCCGGAGAGTCCGAGGTACTTGTTGGTAAGACCTTATTTAGGAGCGCGCAACCTTGCCAGACTTAAGGCAGGTGGAGCAAACGTTCATCTTGCGACGGTGACCATCGACGACGACGTAGACACGCTGGATGTTGGGGCGGAACTTACGGTTGGTGACGCGGTGAGAGTGGCTGATGGAGCGACCGGCAACGGGGTGCTTACCGCAAACTTCGCAAACTTTGGACATAACTGACCCTCCTTGGGCGACAAACGAACATGTCGCGTTAACAAACAAGCCTGAACTATAGCACAGAAGCAGCTCCCTGTGCGTAATCTACACAGAGATATTTCTCTTATGGCGATAGTGCCCACGCTACGGCCCTGGACGTAGATCCGTTTTGCGTGTAGCAGAGGGGATTATGCCAGCTCGCATCGACGTTTTCAAGCTTGTCCCGCAAATATATATAGGTTTATGGAGCGTTGAGTCCGTTTGCGGATTGCTCCGTATTAATGCTCGCAATTAAGCTCGGGGTTGGCTACACTATCCCTTGACCATTAAAGGGGTACGAGATACCCACATGGATTTATATTGCTGCCATAGAGCAGTCCTTCCTGTGGGTGTCTGGTCCGCTTTGAGCGGTCGGGCATCTATTTTTTTGACTGTATCAGCAGTCAAGACATGTGAGGAAGGAGATCGATGGGCACGACTTCCCCCAAGGCGGTCATCATGGACGAGACCGCCGTCAACCGAGCGATGACCCGCATCGCGCACGAGATTCTCGAGCGCAACGAGGGCTGTGAAGACCTCGCTCTGGTCGGCATCGTCACGCGCGGCGACCTTCTGGCAAAGAAGCTCGCCGAGGCGATCAAGGAGATCGAGGGTGTTGACGTTCCGCTCGGCAGCCTGGACATCAGCTTCTATCGCGATGACTATGCGACTAACTTCGCTCCCGCGATCCACGCTACCAACATTCCCTTCAGCGTCGACGGCAAGCGCGTCGTTTTGGTGGACGACATCCTGTACACGGGTCGCACCATCCGCGCCGCTCTGGACGCCGTTATGGACCTGGGCCGTCCGAGCCGCATCGAGCTGGCAGTTCTCGTTGACCGCGGTCACCGCGAGCTCCCTATCTCGCCGGACTTTGTCGGCAAGAACGTTCCCTCGTCGCACGAGGAGAACGTGCACCTATATATGAAGGAAGTTGACGGCCGTACCGCTGTCGAGATCAACGACGTCGCGCCGGGTTCCCACGTGGGCTCCGCGCCGCTGGGAGGTGAGTAGTACCGTGGCGTTCAATCATAAGCACCTGATCGACATTACCGAGTACTCCGAAGAGGACATCAACCTCATCCTCGAGACCGCCAAGGCGTTCTCCGAGGTCAACGAGCGTGCCATCAAGAAGGTCCCCACGCTCAAGGGCAAGACCATCGTCAATATGTTCAACGAGCCCTCGACGCGTACCCGCAGCTCCTTCGAGCTCGCCGAGAAGCGTCTTTCGGCCGACAGCCTCAACTTTGGCGGCTCCTCGACCTCCACGGTCAAGGGCGAGAGCCTCGTCGATACCGTCGAGACGCTCAACGCCTACAAGATCGATTGCATCGTCGTGCGCGACAAACATGCCGGTGCCCCCTACATCGTCACGCAGAATTCGCCCGCGAGTGTTATCTGCGCCGGTGACGGTAAGCACAACCACCCCACGCAGGCTCTGCTCGACCTGTACACCATCTGGGAGCACAAGGGTGACTTCCACGGTCTGAAAGTCGCCGTCGTCGGCGACATCGCCCACTCCCGCGTCTGCGGCTCGCTGATCCCCGCGTTGAAGATCATGGGCTGCGAGACCTACGCCGTCGCCCCCGGCACGCTGCTGCCGCCGGCGCCCGAGGTTCTGGGCTGCGACCACGTGACGAGCGACCTCGATTCCGTCCTGCCCGAGCTGGACGTCGTCTACATGCTGCGCGTACAGCAGGAGCGCCTCGAGGGTGCCCCGTTCCCGACCATTCGCGAGTACCACAAGCTCTTCGGCCTGACCAAGGACCGTGAGAAGCTCATGAAGCCCGACGCAATCATTTGCCACCCGGGCCCCATCAACCGCGGCGTCGAGTTCGACTCCTATATGGCCGACCACCCGCAACGCTCCGTCATCCTGGAGCAGGTCTACGCCGGTATCTGCGTGCGTATGGCTATCCTGTATCTGCTGCTTGGAGGTGCCGATAATGGCCTTGCTTCTTAAGAATGCCCACGTCGTCGATCCGTCCGTCGAGCTTGACGGGGTCGTTGACGTCCTGATCGACGGCGACAAGATCGCCGAGGTCGGCGAGAACCTCGCCGCCGAGGGAGCCGAGGTCCGCGACCTTTCCGGTAAGTACCTTGTCCCTGGCCTGGTGGACATGCACGTCCACCTGCGCGAGCCCGGCTACGAGGTCAAAGAGGACATCGAGAGCGGCACCCGCGCAGCTGCCAAGGGCGGCTTCACTGGCGTGTGCGCCATGCCCAACACCGACCCCGTTACCGATAACGGTACCGTTGTTGAGTTCATCAAGTCCCGCGCTGCCGAGGTCGGCCACTGCCGCGTCTATCCTTCTGGCGCCATGACCCGCGGTCTTAAGGGCGAGGCTATGTCCGAGATGGGCGATATGGTCGCCCACGGCGCCGTCGCCTTCACCGACGACGGTCACGGCGTGCAGGGTGCAGGCATGCTCCGTCGCTGCATGGACTACGGCAAGATGTTCGGCAAGGTCTTCATGAGCCATTGTCAGGACGAGGACCTGGTCGGCCACGGCCAGATCAACGAGGGCAAGGTTTCGACTCGTCTGGCCCTCGAGGGCTGGCCGGCTGCCGGCGAGGAGCTCCAGATCGCCCGCGACATCGAGATCGCCAAACTGACCGGTGCCAAGCTGCACATCCAGCACATCTCCACCGCCCATGGCCTGGAGCTCGTGCGTGCCGGCAAGGCCGCTGGCGTTCAGGTTACCTGCGAGGCCACCCCGCATCACATGTTCCTGACCGAGAACGACCTGGACGAGACCTACAACACCTCGCTCAAGGTTAACCCGCCGCTGCGTACCGACGAGGATGCCGAGGCCATCCGCCAGGGTGTCATCGACGGCACCGTCGACGTCATCGTCACCGATCACGCTCCCCACACGCCGTGGGAGAAAGCCCGTGAGTTCGAGCTCGCGCCCTTTGGCATGATCGGCCTCGAGACCTCGCTGTCGCTCGTGCTCACCGAGCTGGTCAACACGGGCAAGATGGGTATGGGCCGCATGGTCGAGCTCATGGCTATTAAGCCGCGTGAGATCCTGGGCCTCGACCAGGTTCAGGTCAAGGCGGGCTCTGTTGCCGACCTGACCGTCTTCGACGCGTCTGTCACCTGGACGGTCGGCGAGGACGGTTACGAGTCGCGCGCCGAGAACTCCGGTTTTGCCGGCCGCACGCTCACCGGTCGTGCCACCGATGTGTTTGTCGGCGGTAAACAGACGCTTGCCGACGGCTGCATCTGCTAGCATAGCCTTATCGCTTTTGTGCGCGGTGCCCTTGCGGTGCCGCGCTTTCTGTTCGTTTGGTCCATGCAACTGCATGGGGGATTGGAGCGTCTATGCCCACACCTTCCACTGCACGCATGCACGACTTCGAGGTCGTCTCGAACCAGGAGATCGCCGACGGCATCTTCTCGCTCGTTATTTCGGCCCCCAAGCTTGCAAGTGCGCTCAAGCCCGGTCAGTTTGTGAACATCGCCGTGCCCGGCGATGCCTCTTCGCTGCTTCGCGTGCCCTTGAGCTTCTATCGCTCTGACGCCGAGGCCGGTACCGTCGAGCTGTGGTACGCCGTCGTGGGCGACGACACCCGTCGTCTGTCGCAGATGGGCCCCGGCTCCAAGTCCAACCTGTTGGGCCCTGGCGGCCGCGGCTGGCTGGTACCCGAGGGCACCAGGAAGGCGCTGCTCGTGGCGGGCGGCATCGGTGTTCCGCCCGTGCTGTGCCTCGCTGGCATGCTTGCCGAGCAGGGCGTGGCCGTTGACGTGTGCCTGGGTTTTGGCACCGCGTCCAAGGTCGTGGGCGTCGATGAGTTCCGCGCGCTGGGAGCCACGGTCAACGTGTGCACCGACGACGGCTCGTTGGGTACGCACGGCTTATGCACCGACCCTGCCGCTGAGCTGCTCGGCAAGGGCGGTTACGACTATGTCGCCAGCTGTGGGCCCGCCGTTATGATGAAGAAAGTCGCCGCCGCTGCCGCCGAGGCCGGCGCGTACTGCGAGGTGTCGCTCGAGCGCATGATGAGCTGCGGCTTTGGCGCCTGCAACACCTGCAATGTCGAGACGGTCGACGGTATGAAGGGTGCCTGCATGTGCGGCCCCGTGTTCGATGCTTCCAAGGTGGTGGTCTTCTAGTGGGTACCGTGAACATGTCCGTCGATTTCGGCGGCGTCAAGATGCAGAACCCCATCAACACCGCAGCCGGTACCTTTGGCTACGGTTGGCAGTTCCAGAACTTCTTTGATGTCTCCCAGCTGGGTGCCATCACCACCAAGGGTTGCGCTGCCGAGCCCTGGCCCGGCAATCCCGCACCCCGCATGGCCGAGATCCCCGGCGGCATGATCAATTCCGTGGGCCTGCAGAACCCCGGTGTGGCCGCTTTCGCCCGCGAGTCCGGTCCGTGGCTCGAGCAGCTCTCCAAGGACGGTTGCCAGGTCATCTGCCAGGTTGCCGGTCACTCCGTTGATGAGTTCGTGCGCGCGCTCGAGATGTATGTCGAGCTGTGCCCCTGGGCTGCCGGCTATGAGATCAACGTGAGCTGCCCCAACATTGCCGCCGGCGGTGCCGCCATGGGCTCCACGCCCGAGGGCGCCTCTTCCGTTATGGCTGCCTGCCGCAAGGTGACCGATAAGCCACTGTTCGTTAAGATGGCTCCGGTCAACGTCGCCGAGATCGCCCGCGCCCTCGAGGCTGCCGGCGCCGACGGCCTTTCGGTCATCAACTCCATCCAGGGCATGGCCATTGACGTGCACACCCGCAAGTCCCGTGTGGCCAAGCCCAAGGGCGGCCTTTCGGGCCCGCTGTGCCACCACATCGCCGTGCGCATGGTCTGGGAGGTCGCCCAGGCCGTCGATATCCCCATCAACGGTGTCGGCGGTGTCATGACCGGCGAGGATGCGGCCGAGTTTATCCTGGCCGGCGCCACCTGCGTGTCGGTCGGCATGGCCAACTTCGTCGACCCGTGTGCTTCGCTTAAGATCGCGCACGAGCTCGAGGCCTGGGCGGAGTCCCAGGGCGTAAAGGACATCAACGAGCTGGTAGGTGCGTTCGAATGCTAGAGACCGATGCCCGCGACCGTGTTATCGTCGCCCTCGACTGCGACCGTGAGCGCGCACTCGAGCTCGCCCACGAGCTTTCGGGCCATGCCGCCTGGCTCAAGGTGGGCATGACGCTCTATTACGCCGAGGGTCCCGAGATCGTCAAGACGTTCAAGGATTTGGGCTTTAAGGTCTTCCTCGACCTCAAGTTCCATGACATTCCGCATCAGGTGCGCGGTGCCGCTCGCTCGGCCTCGCTTGCCGGTGCCGACCTGCTCTCGGTCCACGGCTTGGGTTCGGGCGCCATGCTCGCTGCCTGCCGCGAGGGTGCCGAGGAGGCGCGCGAGGACCGCGCCAAGCTCGTCGCCATCACCGTACTTACGAGCATGAATCAGGATGCGCTGGCGGAGATCGGCGTCGAGTCGCCCGTGGCCGAGGAGGCCGCTCGCCTGGCAAAGCTCGCTCAGGCCAACGGCATCGACGGTATCGTGTGCTCGCCGATGGAGGCTCACGACATGCGTGAGCTGCTCGGCCCCGACGCGCTGATCGTGACTCCGGGTGTGCGTCCGGTGGGTGCCGCCCTGGGCGATCAATCCCGTGTGGCGACACCTTCCCAGGCTATCGAGCGCGGTGCGAGCCACATCGTGGTGGGCCGTCCTATTACCGGCTCCGACGATCCGGTTGCGGCCTTTGACGCCATCGTCGCCGAGCTGGTCGAAAACGTCGCGTAAAAGATTCCCTCAAGTCACCACTTTTGGGTCTTATTAGCACAAATTAGCCCTTGTGCCTGCGAAAACTTTCCCATCCTTTGTGTGGAATCACAGGTCAGGGGCTCAACTTTGACCTCCGTATATTGCACTTTTCGCAGGTATCGTCTAACCTATGGAGCCGTCGATTGGGCATTTAGTGCGTTTGACGTGCTAAAATGCCAATTATTGCATCAGATATAACCCAACTATTTGGAGGTTCGAATGGCACTCCCTCAGCTTACCGACGAGCAGCGTAAGCAGGCTCTTGAGAAGGCTGCCGCCGCACGTCACGCCCGCGCTGAGCTTCGCGAGCAGATCAAGAAGGGCGAGAAGTCTCTCGAGTCCGTGCTCAACTCCGATGACCCCATCGCTTCCCGCATGAAGGTTTCCACCCTCATCGAGTCTCTGCCCGGTTATGGCAAGGCCAAGGCCGCCAAGATCATGGAGGAGCTCGGCATCTCCGCTACCCGTCGCGTCCAGGGCCTCGGCGTCCGTCAGCGCGAGCAGCTCCTCGAGCAGCTGACCAAATAAGTGAGCGCTCAGGATTCAAAGCTCTTTGTGATTTCTGGACCGTCAGGTGCAGGCAAGGGGACGCTCGTCACTCGTGTGCGCGAGCGCCGCTCGAACCTGGGCCTGACGGTTTCGGCTACCACGCGAGCGCCACGTAAAGGTGAGGTCGACGGCGTCAACTACTTTTTCCTGACGCGCGAGGAGTTCGACCGCCGCGTGGCAAACGGTGAGTTTGTTGAGTGGGCCGAGGTCCACGGTAACTGCTACGGTACGTTGGTGAGCGAGGTCGCATCCAAGCTCGCCTCTGGCTCGTCTCTGATTTTGGAGATTGATGTCCAGGGTGCCCTGCAGGTCAAGGAGCGTTTCCCCGATGCCGTGTTGATCTTTATCAAGCCGCCTTCGCTTGAGGTGTTACGCGATCGCCTGGTCGGTCGCGGTACCGAGACGCCCGAGACGATCGAGCTGCGTATGGCAAACGCCGCCGATGAACTTGCCCTTGCCGACCGCTACGACGACGTCGTGGTGAATGACGATCTCGACCGCGCGACCGATGAGCTCGTTCGCGTTCTCGATATGCATGAAAGGATCTGAGGTCCGTGTCCGTTGTAAAGCCTTGTATTGACGATCTTCTGGAGAAGACCGATCACAACCGCTTCCTGCTCGCCTCGCTCGCCTCCAAGCGCGCCTGCGACATTAACAGCATGCTGCGCGGCCAGCACAACCGCGTGCTTGCCGTTCAGGATGTCGATGACATTACCATTGGCCTCTCCGGCGCCGATACCATCTCGATGGCTATGGACGAGATTGTCGACGGCGATATCTCCTACGACGAGGCTCGTTACAAGAAGGCGCTCGGCCACAAGGTTGCTGAAGCCTAAATGGCAGCTCGCGTCTGCCTGGTCCACTATCACGAGGTTGGACTGAAGGGCAAGAACCGCGCACATTTTGAGCATATCCTCATGGATAACATCAAGGCGGCCTTGGCCGCCTTTTCCGTGAATGCCGTGTCTCGAATTTCCGGTTATATCCTCGTGACCTTTAACGAGCATCAGGCCGACGAGGCGGCGCGTGTCATTCGCACCGTCCCCGGCGTTGCCCGCGTGTCCCTGGCATATCACACCAACCGCGACCCGCAGGAGTACTGCGCCGCCGCCGTGAAGGCGCTGCGCGAGTTTGGTCCTTTCGATTCGTTTAAGGTGCATGCCAAACGCTCTAACACCGACTACGAGCTCACCTCGATTGATATCAATCGTCAGGTTGGCGAGGTACTGTGCGAGGCCTTCCCCGATAAAAAGGTCCAGATGCACGACCCCGACGCGATGGTGCACGTACTGGTGGTCCAGGGTAGCGTTTACGTGTATGCGCGCTCCGAGCGCGGCGTGGGCGGTCTGCCGGTGGGTTCCGCCGGCAAGGTTGTGACGCTTCTGTCGTCGGGCATCGATTCTCCGGTGGCGACCTGGATGCTCGCGCGTCGCGGCGCGGTGTGCGTGCCGGTGCATTTCTCCGGTCGTCCGCAGACACCCGATACGAGCGAGTATTTGGTGCAGGACATTATCCGTGCGCTTGCGCCGGGCGTCCAGATCGGCCGCCTGTACGTGGTGCCGTTTGGCGATTGCCAGCGTGAGATTTCCGTGGCCTGCCCCAGCAACCTGCGCGTGATCATGTATCGCCGCATTATGTATTCGGTTGCCGAGCGCATTGCGCATATCGAGGGCGCCAAGGCTATCGTGACCGGTGAATCGCTCGGTCAGGTTGCCTCCCAGACGCTCGAGAACATTATGGCCGTCAACGAGGCCGTCAAGATCCCCGTGTTCCGCCCGCTGATCGGTTCGGACAAGCAGGAGATCATCGCGCGTGCCGAGGAAATCGGTACCTTCGATATCTCGACCGAGGCTGCTCCCGATTGCTGCACGCTCTTTATGCCGCGCCGCCCCGAGACGCACGCAAAACTCGATGCCGTGCATGAGGCGTGGGAGCTGTTCGATCACGAGGAGATGATTGAGCGCTTGCTCAAACAGACCGAGTACATCGACTTCGAGAGCAACACGTACAAGGCCCCTAAGACCTTAAAACGTAAACATCCTCAGCTTGCTCCACGTGAGATTTACCAAGATCACGAATAATGTTGTGTATAGACCGGCGGTGCATTTGCATCGTCGGTCTATCTCTATCTGGGCATTAGGCGATAAACGGTTCATTTGTCGACGTGTATCTGAATAAATGGACACTATCCTGCAAGGTTTTGGTCAGCTTTTGGTTTGACTTCGATAACCGGTGTGGGCGTGCGGAGGCTACGGCGCTCGTTTCCTGACACGATGGTGTTGGGAGGTGTTTGCTATGGCGCAACGCGAGCAACACGAACGGGTTAAACGGATGGACCGCTGGGCAGAAAAGCTGCTCGGCCATAAGGCGATGGTCGTGGCGATTCTGATTGTCATTGCCGCCGCGAGCGGCTTGGCGATGGCAAGTTTTAGTAGCCGCTCCAGCGGCGTGTCGTTTGAGCGTGGTGATGAGGCGGGCGCCTCGGATGTGCGCGGGGCCGGGGATGGGTTACCTGATGATGCCGATGAGTCGTCTGCCAAGAGTTCTTCTGCTGCTGAGGTGTACGTCGATGTCGATGGCGCCGTTGCGAGGCCTGGCGTGTACCGGCTCAAAGACGGAGCGCGGGTGTCCCAAGCGATCGATGCCGCCGGAGGGCTTACGGCTGAGGCGGATGTGACAGGGCTTAATCGTGCGTCCAAGATCACAGATGGTCAAAAAATCTATGTTCCGATGGTGGGGGAGCAACAAGCGGCTGCGGCGGTCGGCGGGGTCGAAAGCGGTGCTGCCATGACTGCTGGTGCGGGGTCTTCGTCGGGGCTTGTGAATATCAATACGGCAAGTGCGGCGGAACTGCAGACGCTTTCGGGCATCGGGCCTTCTACGGCCCAGTCGATTGTCGATGAGCGGACTCAAAACGGGGCCTTTGCCTCGGTCGATGACCTCATGCGCGTATCGGGGATCGGTGAGAAAAAGCTCGCCAAAATTAAAGATTGCATCTGCGTATGAGTGTGTCCGAGTGCGAGCATGTGATGCCGCCGCGGCCCCTGATGCCGTGGACGATGGCCCTTTGTTCTGGCTTGTGTGCGAGCTGCGGCCTGGTGCTTAACGTGGCAGCCGATTTGCTGCTGGGGGAGCGGGCAGCGCCCGTCACATTGCTTATGGCCATTCCCGTTGCGGCTGCCGCGTGCATCGTATTGGCTCGGTTTTGTATGCGTCTTGTGCGGTGGAGGCGATGGCTGTATGCCGCGTCCCTCGGCCTCCTGGCGGGAGCGGTCGTGTCCGCGGGTTGGGCGATAGGGGCGCTGCGTGCTTCGACGGCACTGGATAATCGAGCTGCGAGCAGTCTCGAGTTTGTTGTACAGGGTGACCCATCCATCAATGACGGGACGTACTCCTATACCTGTGATTCATATGCGGGTGGAAAGCGCTTGGGCGAGATACGGCTGTCGTGTGACCGTGAGCTCAGCGCCGGTTCGCGTGTGCATGCTGTCGGTCGAATTTCGCGTTTTGAGAATGATGCGTATGGGCGCTCACGCGTGCTTCGGGGCGAGCTTCGAAAAGTTAAGGTCATCCGGTTGGTATCGGTTGACGAGGGCTTTCCGGGGCCGTTGCCCTGGCTGCGAAACGAGCTCCTTGCCGCTATCGCGCCCGAGACCGATCCGGCGCGCTCGCTCATTGCCGGCGTTGTCTGCGGACGCTCCTCCGAGCTGCGTGCTCAGCCGGCGGGCGATTTGTTTTCGGTAACGGGCACCGCACATCTTATCGCCGTCTCGGGCAGCCATCTTGCCATCGTTGGGTTTGTGATTGAGAGCGCCCTGCAAAAGACTCGCCTCTCTCGTGGGCTGCAGAGGGGGCTGTTGGTGCTGGCCCTCGCTGCCTATGCCGTCTTTACGGGCGCTTCGCCCTCGGCCGTGCGCGCGTGCTGTATGGTGGCGGTGACGCTTGTCGTCAACGGTGCCGGACGTCGTCGGCATGGCCTTTCGGCTCTATTTTTGACCATGACAATCTTTATGTTGCTGCGGCCGACAGTATTGTTCGAGATGGGTTTTCAGCTATCGTGCGCCAGTGTTTTTGCCATCCTTTGTTTTTGCCCCTACGCTACCTACGCCTTGGGCGAGCTGGGCGTGCCATCGGGGGTTGCCAGTATTTTGTCCGTCACGCTGTGCTCGCAGCTCGCGACACTTCCCGTAACCATTCCCGCATTTGGGATGTTTTCGCTCATTGCCCCGCTTGCCAATGCCGTGATCGGTCCGGTGATAAGCGTTCTGCTCGCATCTTCGGTTGTGCTGGTGCCTTGCTCGCTTGTGCCGCTCTTGCGCCACGGGGCGCTTGTGGTGCCCATGGCTATCGCTCGCTGTGCCCTGTTCTTTGAGCAGCTCTTTGCTGCCGTTCCGGGCGCATCCGTAAGCGTGCCGCCCGATACGCCCTTGGTATACGTGGTGCCTTTTTCGCTGGTGGTCCTCTTGGTCTTGTGGCCACGCCCCCGCGCGCGGCCCATGGCAGTGGGGCTGCTGTGTTTGATGCTTGCGGCGGGCGTTCCGTATGTCTATTGGGATCGATGTGCGCCGCCTTCGGTGACAGTCCTTGATGTTGGCCAGGCCGATGCGATTCTTGTTCGTCAGGGTGGCGCCGTGGCGCTCGTCGACTGTGGGCTCGACGCGCGCGTGGTGTCGGCGTTGGTTCGCAATAACGTCCACCATATCGACGCCGTCTTCGTGACGCATTGGGATGAAGACCATTGGGGCGGTCTTCCCGACGTACTCGATCGGTTTTCGGTAGGAACCATTGCGGTTGCGGCGGATGCGCTGGGCAGTGCGCCTGCTGAGGTCCTGAATCGCCCAAGCGTCACGTATCGGCAGGTGGCTCGCGGAGACACAGTCGATATCGGCGCATTTCGGGCTCGCGTGATGTGGCCGTTTGATACGGTTGACGGTGAGGGCAATGAGGACTCGCTTGTCTTGCTGCTCTCCTATGCTCAGGAAGGCAAAAGCCTGCGTATGCTCCTCACTGGTGATGCCGAGCTCGATCAGGAGCGCGAGTTTGTACAGGAGGTGGGTGATATCGATGTGCTCAAGCTGGGGCATCACGGCTCAAAAGATTCTGTCGATACAGACCTGCTGGAAACCCTTAAGCCCGAGCTCTCTATTGCGAGCGCGGGCGAGGGCAACCGCTACGGCCATCCATCCGATGCCTGCATCGATGCCGTTAGCGATGCGGGCGGCGCGTTCGCATGCACTATCGAGAGAGGCGACATTACCGTCTCGCCGACTGCGGCCGGTTTTGCCATGCGATGTCAGCGACCGTGATGCTGCCGTTGGCGCGGGACCAACCCGTGGGATAGAATGGCACGGTACGAACAGGAGAGCCTGCGGGAGGGGAGCGCGATGTCTGAAACCGGTCTGCTGCCGGCATATCTGATCGTCGGTACCGACGGAGTCAAGCGCGACCACGCCGTCTCGCGTATGAAAGCACGTCTGGAAAAGTCGGGTATGGTCGAGTTCAACCTCGACGAGCGCGACATGACCAAGGACCCCGATATCGAGTCCGTTATCGGATCGCTCAACACTTTTCCCATGGGCAGCGAGTTTCGCTTGGTAATCCTTGACGGCTGCTCAAAGCTCGCCAAGGCGGTCTCGGAGCCGCTTGTCGAGTATTTAGCGAGTCCAAGCCCCACAACGGTCTGTCTCATCATCGCCGACTCGCTTGCCAAGAACACGCGCCTGTATAAGGCGATCGCCAAGATCGACAAGAAGGCCGTGATCGATTGCTCCGGCACCAAGCGCTGGGAGCTACCGCGCCGCGTGCAGCAGATGGCGACGCAGCACGGCAAGTCGATCTCGACGGCGGCCGCCGAGGAACTCGTCTCGCGTTCGGGTGAAAACACTCGCATGCTCGATAACGACTTGGCCAAGCTTGCCCAGATGGTCGATGCGCCGCAAATTGAGCTTGCCGATGTGGAACGCTGGATCGTGCGCACGGCCGAAGTTCAGCCCTGGGATTTTCTCAACGCGGTCTCGGCACGTGATATGCGCCGCTCTCTTGAGCTCTTTGGGCTGCTACCCGCCAAGAGCTATGTGTGGACCTACACGCTGCTGTGCGGACGCATTCGCGAGCTTATCGTCGCCAAGGCGCTCGATGCGCGTGGGCAGGGTCGCGAGCTTGCCGCGACGCTCAAGCTTCAACCCTGGCAGGTTAAGAATCACCTGACCTGGGCACGCCGCTTTTCGATGGCGGAGCTCGTCGCGGCGCTCGAGGGCGCGGTCGATGTTGAGCTCGCTCTTAAGGGTTCGGCCGATTCTCAGAACGCGCTTTTGCTCTGGATTACGAACATCTTGAGAAAATCGTGATGATACCTGTCTATTTGACAAATTCGTTCTATCCCTTTGAGGGGGAGCGTGCTATAGTAGGCGCTTGCATGACCTCACCGTGTCTCAGAGGTGTCATACATTTTTTGCAAGGAACTCGAAAGGAACTCCAGAAGTGGCAAACATCAAGTCTCAGAAGAAGCGTATCCGCACCAATGAGGCAGCTCGCATGCGTAACAAGGCTGTCAAGTCCGAGCTCAAGACGCTGACCAAGCACGTCCAGTCCGCCGTCGCCGAGGGCGACGCCGAGAAGGCCCAGGCTGCCCTCAAGACCGTCACCAAGCGTCTCGACATGGCTGCCGCCAAGCATGTTATCCACAAGAACCAGGCTTCCAACCGCAAGTCCGGTCTTGCCAAGCTCGTGAACAGCATCAACGCCTAAGTTGTAAATTTCACACCACACAGATTACGCGCATAAATGGAGCCTGTTTTATGGAACAGGCTCCATTTTTTGTACCGCTCGGGTAAGATAGTCCGCATGAATACTTCAATTGACATTTCCCACATCCGCAACTTCTCGATCGTTGCGCACATCGACCATGGCAAGTCCACGATCAGTGACCGCATCCTCGAGCTCACCCATACCGTCGACGAGCGCGACATGGAATCGCAGCTGCTCGACACCATGGATATCGAGCGCGAGCGCGGCATCACGATCAAGTCCAATGCCGTTCGCGTTTCCTATGACGCCGACGATGGCGAGACGTATCAGTTCAACCTGATCGATACGCCGGGCCACGTGGACTTTACCTACGAGGTCTCGCGTTCGCTTGCCGCTTGCGAGGGTGCGGTGCTCGTCGTCGACGCCACGCAGGGCGTAGAGGCGCAGACCGTCTCCAACGCGACGCTCGCCATGAACGCCAACCTGGATATCGTGCCGGCTATCAACAAGATCGACCTGCCGTCGGCACACCCCGACGAGGTTAAGACCGAGATCGAGGATGACCTTGCGATTCCTGCCGACGATGCCGTATGCGTATCGGGCAAGACCGGCGAGGGCATCCATGATCTGCTGGAGTCCATCGTCTTTTTGATCTCACCGCCCAAGGGCGATGCGACGGCTCCGCTCAAGGCGCTCATCCTGGATTCGTATTTTGACGAGTACCGCGGCGTCGTCGCCACGGTCCGCGTCTTTGACGGCTCCATCAAGAAGGGCGATACCCTGCGCATGATGCAGGCCGAGGGCGACTTTTTGGTCGATGGCGTGGGCGTCAAGCGTCCCGCCGAGACTCCGGTCGACGCGCTGACGGTCGGTGAGGTGGGCTACGTGGTCACGGGCCTGAAGGACCCTGAGGCCGTTCGCGTGGGCGATACCCTCACGTGGGCGTCGAATCCCTGCCCTGAGCCGCTTCCCGGTTACCGTGAGGCCAAGCCCATGGTCTATACGGGCTTGTTTCCGATCGACAACAAGGATTATGAGAACCTGCGCGACGCTCTCGATAAGCTGCATGTCAACGACCCTTCGTTGGTGTGGGAGCCCGAGACCTCGGTGGCGCTCGGCTTTGGCTTCCGCGTTGGCTTCTTGGGCCTGCTGCATATGGAGGTCGTCAAGGAGCGCCTGGAGCGTGAGTTCAACCTGGACCTCATCGCCACGAGCCCTTCGGTGGACTACCACGTCTACAAGACCGACGGCGAGATGATTGATGTCCGCAGCCCGCAGGATCTGCCCGAGGCTACGCGCATCGAGCGCATTGAGGAGCCCTACCTCAAGGCCAAGATTATCTGCCCGCCCGAGTATACGGGAGCCGTCATGCAGCTCGCTATCGAGCACCGCGGCATTACGACCGACATGATCCACCTCACGAGCAAATCGGTCGAGATGCGCTTCGACATGCCGCTCGCCGAACTCATCCTGGACTTCTTTGACCAGCTCAAGAGCCGCACCAAGGGCTATGCGTCGCTCGACTATGAGTTCAACGAGTATCGTCCCTCCGAGCTCGTCAAGCTCGATATCCTGCTTTCGGGCGACGAGGTGGACGCGCTTTCGTTTATCGTGCACAAGGACAAGGCCTATGGCCTGGCCCGCGGATTGTGCGACAAGCTTAAGGAAATAATTCCGCGCCAGCTGTTCGAGGTGCCCATTCAGGGTGCCATCGGCAACAAGATCATTGCCCGCTCGACCGTCAAGGCGCGCCGCAAGGACGTTTTGGCCAAGTGCTATGGCGGCGATATCTCGCGTAAGCGCAAGCTGCTCGAGAAGCAGAAAGAGGGCAAGAAGCGCATGAAGGCCATCGGTTCGGTCGAGGTCCCGCAAGAGGCCTTTATGGCGATCCTCAAGGTGGACGAGTAGTTCCATGGCGCTTTCCGAATACAGTACGCGGCTGCTGGGTGCCTATGCCGAGCAGCCGTTCCTTATGGCTCCCATGGCCGGCGTGACCGATCCCGCCTATCGCATCATGTGCCGCCGCCGCGGCGTCAATCTTGCCTATAGCGAGATGGTGAGCGTGGCGGGCCTTGCCTATGCCAGCAATAAGACGTGGCGCCTGGTGCTGCCGGCCGACGAGGAGCGGCAGATCTGCGTACAGCTCTTTGGCTCCAAGCCCGATCAATTTGCGAGCGCCGTCGCTGCCGTCGAGGAGCGTGTGGGCGATCGCCTATCGCTGATCGATATCAACATGGCCTGCCCGGCTCGCAAGGTCGTTACCAAAGGCGAGGGCTCGGCGCTCATGCGCACGCCCGAGCTGGCCGAGAAGATCGTCGAGGCGGCGGTGGGCGCGGCGCACGTGCCCGTGACCGTTAAGATCCGCAAAGGCTTTTACGCCGAAGATCGCAATGCCGCGACGTTTGCCCAGATGCTCGAGGGGGCGGGCGCCGCTGCTGTGGCGGTGCATGGTCGCTGTGCCACGCAGCTCTATACGGGTCAGGCCGATTGGTCGGTCGTCGATGAGGTGGCCGATGCTGTCGAGATTCCCGTCATCGGTTCGGGCGACGTGTTCTCGGCCGAGGATGCCGCGGAGCATCTGCGCAACTCGGGTGCCAGCGCGGTGTTTATCGCACGCGGCATCTACGGTAATCCCTGGGTCTTTGGTGATGCTCGCGCCCTTGCGCTCAATGGCGTACCGGTGCCGGTGCGCAGCTCTGTCGAGCGCCTGGACGCCCTGCGCGAGCATCTCACGCTGACGCATGAGCTTCTGCCGCTCATGTCGCGTGCCCGTACGTACGCGAGCTGGTATCTAAAGGGCATGCCCCATGCCGCCGCCTGGCGCGCCCAGGTGGTGCGTTGCTCCACATATGAGGAGTTCATGGCGTTGGTCGATGATGTCGAGCACGATGTGGTGGCCTGCGAGGCCGCACTTGCCGCTGGCGAGTCGGTGCCCGCCCATCCGCTGGAGGCCTAACGGTGGCCGTTAGCGCGCTGTACGTGCATGTGCCGTTTTGCGCTCAAAGGTGTCGGTACTGCGACTTTGACTCACGCAGTTTTGCTCCCTGCGACCTGAGCGCTGCGCTCGATGCCTATTTTGAGCAGCTGTATGCGCGCCTTGATGCCTTTGGAGACACCGGGGCGTTAGCACAGGTCCGCACCGTCTATGTTGGCGGCGGCACACCGTCGCTGGCGGGAGAGCGTCTGGTGGAGCTTGCCCGGCGTATTTGCATGTGGTGCAAGCCCGTTGAGTTTACCTGCGAGGCTAATCCTGAGTCGCTGACCGCCGAGCTTGCCGCTGCGCTTGCCAAGGTTGGTGTCACACGCGTCTCTCTGGGCGTGCAAACGCTCGATAATGCCGAACTTACCGCCATCGGCCGCATTCACGATGCCGATCGGGCGCTCGCTGCCATCACGACGGTTAAGGACGCTGGGCTCGATGTGTCGTGCGACCTTATGTGCGGCCTTCCCGGGCAGACCGCAGCGAGTTGGAAGCGCACGCTCGATGGCGTGTTGGCAGCGGCGCCGCAACATGTGTCGGTGTACCCGCTCACGCTCGAGGAAGGCACGCCGCTCTACCGCATGGCGTTCTGCGACGAGTCGCTCGAGCCCGACGAGGATTTTCAGGCTGCGTGCATGGAAGCGGCGCGCGAGCGTCTGGGCGCGGCCGGCTATCACCCGTATGAGGTGGCAAGCTATGCACTCGACGGACATGAGTGCTCGCATAACATCGCCTATTGGACCGGACGGGGCTATCTGGGCCTGGGTCGCTCTGCCGCCGGTATGCTCGACGCCGAGGATTTCGATCGCTTGGCCGGGCTTTATCCCGACGTGCCCGGTCGCGGCGATGCGTATCGCGTGCGTCTGGTGCAACGCGACGATGCCGCGACGACGTTTGATGCCGAGTATCTGTCGCAGCGCGAGGCGGCGGCGGAGGATTTGATGCTTGCCTGCCGCATGACGCGTGGCATTGGGCCCGACCTGTTGGTTCGCTCGGCAAGCGTGATTCCTGCAGACGAGCTGGCGGCGTCCTGTGACCGTGCGCTCGAGTTGGGCCTTGCCACCTGGGTACCCGATGATGTCGGGGGGCATGCGGGGCGCATCACCTCAAAAGATGTTGTAGCAGGTCGCGCCCGCGCCCGTTTAGCGCCCACCCACTTGGGCTGGCTCGATGGAAATATGCTGTTCGAGCTGTTTTGGGGTCTAGCTTAGGCCGCTCGGGTAGAATTACCGCAATATATACGCTGCTGTGAGCAGGAGGTTGCCGCGCATGGCGACGATGAACGAAAAAGATTACTACGAGATCTTGGGTGTCTCCAAGGACGCCACCTCGCGTGATATACAGAAGGCCTTTCAGCAAAAGGCCCGCAAGCTCCATCCGGACGTCAACAAAGAGCCGGATGCCGAGGAAAAGTTTAAAGAGGTTTCCGAGGCCTATGCCGTGCTTTCGGACGAGCAGAAGCGTGCGCGCTATGATGCCATGCGCTCGGGCAATCCCTTCGCCGGCGCTCCTTCTGCTTCGCCCTATGGCGGCGGCTACGCCGGCAGCGCAGGCTATGGCAATCCCTTTGAGGGCGGCTTTCCCTTTGGTGGCGCCTGGGGCCAGCAGCGTCGCAGCCAGGCTGCCTATAATCCCGAGAACGGCGCCAACGTGGTCGTCGATATTAGGCTCGACGCCAAGGAGGCCAAGGGCGGTGCCCGCAAGACCGTCCGCTATACGCGCTTCGATACCTGTGGTCATTGCGGAGGCTCGGGCTCTGTCTCGTCCGAGCATGCACATACCTGTCCGAGCTGCGGCGGTCGCGGCCACATCGACGTCGACCTGTCCTTCCTGTTTGGTGCCGGCACGTTCCAGTCGGTCTGCCCCGAGTGCGGCGGTTCCGGTAAGGTCGTCGCCGACCCCTGCCCCGATTGCGGTGGCAGCGGGCGGACCCGTGTGACCTCCGAGCAGACGATTGAGTTTCCTGCCGGCACGCATGATGGCGACGAGGTCCATATTGACGGCATGGGTCACGCCGGCACCAACGGTGCCTCGGGCGGCGATTTGGTCGGGCGCGCCCATGTCGAGGCCGAACGCCTGGAGGGCAAGGCTCGTACCGGTTTTTACCTGATGGGCATCGTGGCGCCTTTTTTGGTGCTGTCGGCCATCTCGGGCGTGTTCTCGGCCTTTGCCATGATGTGCTTTGTTCCGTTTGCCATGGGCTTGTTCATGGTGCTCTCGGACGGCGTGCTTCACCGCAGCCTGCTGTGGTGGAAGCGCGGCGCGATGCAGTTTGCCAACGGTTTTGCCAACGGATTTATGTTTGCTCTCGTGTCGGTTTGGTTTGCGAGCTGCTCGCAACGTGCCATGCTTTCGCCCTACGCAATGCAATAACATCAAACCCTTTGTTTGCGGTCGGCCCAGCTTGGGTATAGGACGCACTGTGACAATAATGAAAGTCGGAAGGATTCGGTCGTGTCGGAAAATAGGGATTACTACGAGGTACTTGGCGTCGACAAGGATGCCGACGCGCGGACGATTAAGCGCGCGTTTCTAAAGAAGGCCCGTATCGTACACCCGGACGTTTCGGACGACCCCGATGCCGAGGCCAAGTTCAAAGAGCTCAACGAGGCATATTCCGTTCTTTCCGACGAGCAGAAGCGTGCAAACTACGATCGCTACGGTTCGTCCGACGGCCCCGGTGGCTCCGGCTATGTCGACATTAACGATATCTTTGGCGGCATGGGCATGGACGACCTCTTTTCGTCGTTCTTTGGCGGCGGTGCCGGCGGTGGCGCCCGAAATCGCCGCGAGCGTCGTCGCGGCCGCGACATGGCCATCTCCCTTTCGGTGACCCTTGAGGAGGCGGCGCTCGGTTGCAAAAAGACGATCAGCTATGACCGCCTTGCCCCCTGTGATGATTGCAATGGCACCGGTAGGGCGGAGGGTGCGGCCGAAAAGCAGTGCAGCCGTTGCCACGGCACGGGCTATGTCACGACGGTCCAGCGCTCGTTCCTGGGTCAGGTTCAGTCCTCTTCGCCCTGCCCCGACTGCCATGGCGAGGGCACGGTCATCGACCATCCCTGCGAGACCTGCGACGGTCAGGGCCGCACGCCTTCGCACGAAAAGATCGACATCGATATCCCTGCCGGCGTCTCGACCGGTCGCCAGCTGCGCGTGAGCGGCTTTGGCGAGGCAGGCCTTCGTGGTGAGCCCTCGGGCGACCTGATCGTCAACGTGCGCGTCGCCGATCACGAGCGTTTTAAACGCAACGGCGACGACCTGTACCTCGTGAGCGATATCTCGATTGCGCAGGCTGCGCTCGGCTGCGAGATTAAGGTTGAGGGCATTTTGCCCGACGAGGTCGTCAAGGTGTGCGTCCCCGCCGGTACGCAGTACGGCGACACCGTGAGTGTCAACAACTACGGTATGCCCCGTATCGGCGGTGGCGGCTCGCGTGGACGCTTGATCGTTCAGCTGCGCGTGCTCGTCCCCACGAACCTTTCCGCCAAGCAGCGCGAGCTGCTCGAGGCTTTCGCCGCCGAGTCGGGCGACGATGTCGCTTCCGGCAAGAAATCGGTGACCGATCGCATTAAGAGCGCTCTCGACGACATCCTCGATTAAGGAGCCCGCGTGCTCGCACCTCATATCTCTGTTGTCAACCTCGGCTGCCGTGTCAACCGGGTTGAGTCCGACCGTATCACTGCCGATCTTATGCGCCTGGGTTTTGCAATGGTGGAGCCTCAGGATGCGGAGCTGATCGTCATTAACACCTGTGCCGTTACGGGCGAGGCCGAGGCCAAGACCCGTAAGGCCGTCCGCCATGCGCTGGCTCATCCAAAAGAGCCCTATGTGGTCGTGACCGGGTGCGTTGTCAATTTGCACCCCGAGGAGCTTCTGGAGCTTTCGGACCGCGTGATCGCGGAGCCGTCTAAGATCGATGTCGCCGAACGCGTCTGCGAGGTGCTGGGCGTTGAGTCCGATAGCGTGGCCGCCTGTAGCGACGGCGATGTGGTCGACGCGCTCGGTCGCTCGCGTCTGGGTGTGAAGATCCAGGACGGCTGCAACCATCGTTGCACCTATTGCATTGTGTGGAAGGCCCGCGGCCCCGAGCGCTCCGTGCCGGTCGAGTCTGTGCTCGAACAAGTTCGTGAGGCTCAGGAGGCCGGCGTGCCCGAGGTGGTGCTGACGGGCGTGAACCTGGGCGCCTACGATGGCAAGAGTGCGACTGACGAACACGTCGAGATCGATGAGCTGCTCGAGGCCATCATGGAGCGTACGTCTATTCCGCATGTGCGCATTTCCTCGGTCGAGCCCATGGATATCTCCGAGCCCCTGCTTAAGGTCATGGCGCGCTATCCGCAGCGCATCGCCCCGTTTTTGCACCTGCCCGTGCAGTCTGGCTGCACGGCGACCCTGCATCGCATGGGCCGTCCCTATAGCGCCGAGGCATTTGAGGAGACGGTGCGCATGATCCGCGCCAACTTGCCTCAGGCGTCCCTTTCGTGCGACGTCATCGTCGGTTTTCCCGGCGAGACGGACGCGGAATTTGAGGAGTCGCTGGCGTTGTGCCGTCGCGTGGGCTTTTCGCGCATGCATGTCTTCCGCTATAGCAAGCGTCCCGGTACCCTTGCTGCCGATATGCCCGACCAGGTGCCGCCCGAGGTTATGGCTGAGCGCAGCCGTCGTATGCGAGCCGCGGCGCAGGAACTCGCCATTGCCGACGCCCGCCGTCGCGTGGGCACCGTCGAGCGTGCCGTGCTCGAGTATGGCGACAACCTGACGCTCGGTTCGTTCCATCATGCCCGTCTTGACGATACCTGCGGACTCACAGCCCCGTGCCTGCTCGATGTTGCTATCATCGGAGTCGATGATTCCGGCTTGGTCCATGCACGCAGGGAGGTTCATGGAAGCCTCGAAGATTAGACTTACCGTTCCCGATGGAATTGATCCCTCGCGCGTTTTGGGTGCCGGCGACGGCGTCCTTCGTGCGCTCGAGAGCTTGGTTCGCGCCCACGTGGTCGCCCGTGGCGACCGTATCGCCGTGTGCGGTGACCCGGACGAGGTCGAGCTCGTGGCGCGCTTTTTCGAGCATGCTTTTCGCGAGGCTGCCGCCGGACGGACGCTGTCTGTCGACGATGTCTCTCGCTGCCTGGCCGTCTTGCGCGACGGTGAGTACGGGGCTACGTCGCTTCGCGATGATGTGCTGCTTTCGTATCGCGGTCGTGCCATTCGCCCCAAGACGCTCGGTCAAAAGCGCTATGTGGATGCCATCCGCTCGCATACCATCACGTTTGGCTTGGGTCCTGCCGGTACCGGTAAGACCTATCTGGCCATGGCGCTTGCCGTTGCCGCGCTCAAGCGTCACGAGGTGGGCCGTCTGATCTTGACGCGTCCGGTTGTCGAGGCGGGGGAGAACTTGGGTTTTTTGCCCGGTACCCTCGAGGAAAAGATCGATCCCTACATGCGTCCGCTCTACGACGCCCTTTTTGACATGATGGATCGCGAGCGCACCGATGAGCTTATGGAGCGTGGCGTGATCGAGATCGCCCCGCTTGCCTACATGCGCGGTCGTACGCTGAGCGATGCCTTCGTGGTGCTCGACGAGGCTCAAAATACCACGCCCGAGCAGATGAAGATGTTCCTGACGCGCTTGGGCTTTAACTCCAAGTTTGTGATTACCGGTGACCTGAGCCAGCGTGACTTGGTAGGTCGTCGCGGTGGTCTTGCCGACGTTGAGCAGATTTTGGGTCGTGTCGACGATGTCGCGTTTTCGCACCTCGAGCGTGCCGACGTGGTGCGTCACGCCTTGGTGGGGCGAATCGTCGAGGCATATGATGCTTATGATGACGTGCGCGAGAAACGCGTGCGCGACCGAAAGGAGTCCCGTTGAGTGTATTGATCAGCAACGATGCCGAGCTCGATACGCTGCTTGTCGCGCAGGAGGTAGAGCACATCTGCGAGGTCGTGCTTGCTGCCGAGGGCGTTGAGCGAAAAGTCGAGATTTCCCTTTCGTATGTCGATGAGGATGAGATGCACGAGCTCAACCACGAGTGGCGCGGTATCGACCGTACCACCGATGTCCTCTCGTTTGAATGCGACTCGGCCTTTGACGAGGATATCCCAGCCGACGAGACGCTCGAGCTCGGCGATATCATCTTGGCCCCGCAGGTCATTGCCCGTCAGGCCCCCGGCTTTGGCAATAGCCCTGCCGATGAGTGCCGCCTGATGCTCGTGCATGGCATGTTGCATTTACTGGGCTACGATCATATCGAGGACGACGAGGCCGAGGTCATGGAGGCCCGCGAGGACGCCATCCTGCGCGATCTGGCGCTCGAGCGCGGCGAGGACCCCAAGCTGGTTCACGTCGGCCCCATCACCAACCATGCCCACGACTAGGAGCCGTCTATGATTCCCGGATCGAACAAAGACCATCCGTCCTTTTTAAAGTCGTTCTCCTACGCCATGGAGGGCTTCGTTACCGCCGTCAAGACCGAGCGTAACATTAAGGTCATGCTCGTGGCGGGTGTGTGCACTGTCATTGCCGGCTGCATCGTGGGGCTCGACATTGCCGAGTGGGCTACGATTATCATTTGCTGCGGCCTGGTGATTCACGGCGAGCTGTGCAACACCGCCATGGAGGCGATTGTCGATTTGGCGACCCAGCAGTTCCATCCGCTGGCAAAGCGTGCAAAGGATATCGCCGCCGCCTCCGTATACGTTCTTTCCATCACCGCCGCGATTGTGGGCTTGTTGGTATTTGCCCACGCGCTCGGCTTTATTTAGAAAGGGATCTTCATGTCCGACAATATGCAGCCTATCGATGAAACGCTGGACGACGAGCCCCTGGATGCTGTGGATGCCGAAGCGACTGAGGCTTGCGAGGTCGAGGAGTTCGACCCGTTTGAGGGCATGAGTGACGAGGAGCTCGACGCCCTGTGCGACGAGGACGACAGCCTCGCGGGCTTTGGCGACGTTGAGCCCGGTTTCCGCAGCGGCTTCGTGGCCCTGGTCGGTCGCCCCAACGCCGGTAAGTCCACGCTGCTCAACGCCTGCTATGGCAAAAAGGTCGCCATCACCTCGCCGGTGGCCCAGACGACCCGCCGTCGCATGCGCGCCGTCGTCAATCGCCCCGGTTACCAGCTGGTTTTTGTCGATACCCCGGGTATTCACAAACCCAAGGACGGTCTGGGGTCCGAGCTCAACAAGAGCGCGCTGTTCGAGCTGAACGATGTCGATGTCGTCGCGTTTTTGATTGATGCCACCAAGCCGATCGGCAGGGGAGACGCCTGGGTTGCCGAGCGCGTCAGATGTGCCCGTTCCAAGAAGGTCCTGGTGCTCACCAAGGCCGATGAAGCCGATCCCGCACAGGTCATGGAGCAGCTTAAGGCCGCCCACGAGCTCATGGAATATGACGATGAGATCGTGACGTCGTCGGTCAAGAACTTTAACGTCGATGCCTTCATCGAGACCGTTGCGCACTTTTTGCCCGAGGGCCCGCGTTGGTTTCCCGAGGATATGGGTACTGACGCTTCCGACGAGACGCTCGTTGCCGAGTTTGTGCGCGAGAAGGTCTTGCGCCGCACCCGTGATGAGATTCCGCACTCCGTTGGCGTAATCTGCGATGCGCTCGAGCAGACCAAGAAGGTGCTGCGCGTGCATGCCACCATTTACGTCGAGCGCGAGGGCCAAAAGGGCATCATCATCGGTAAGGGCGGCGAGATGATCAAGCATATCGGCATCGACGCCCGTCGCGATCTTGAGCGCATCTTTGGCACGCACGTTTTTTTGGAGCTGGACGTGAAGGTAAAGGCCGGCTGGCGTGACGACGAGGCCCAGATTCGCCGTTTTGGCTACAACGCCGAGGACTAAGGGCGCGCGGCGCTCATGGCAGGCTCACGGACATATCGCACAAAGGTACTCGTCCTCGATAAGACCAAGCTCAAGGAGACCGATCTGATCTTGACGATGCTCGATGAGCGGGGTCGGCAGGTCCGTGCCGTGGCAAAGGGCGCGCGCAAACCCGGCGGGCGCCTGGCGGCGCGCTGCGAGCTGTTCTGTACCGTCGATATGCTGCTCGCGCACGGACGGTCGCTCGACGTGGTTTCCCAGGCCGAGCTTATGGAGGCGCCGCTCGGCGCCGCGCCCGATTACGAGACGACCTGCGCCGCAAGCGCGATCGCCGAGGTCGCGCGCGTGTGCTCGTTCGAGGACGCCGAGGACCCGTTTACCTTTGCCATTACGCAGCGAGCACTTGCCCTGGTGGGCAGCAGGCTCGATACGGCACATATGGATCTGCTTGTGGCGGCATATGTCTTTAAGCTGCTGTCGCACGTTGGCTATCGACCCGATTTTTCGGCCTGCGTACTGTGCGGAGACCCCATGCTGTCGTATTTTTCGCCCCAGGCGGGCGGGCTCATGTGCGGGTCGTGCGCGTCGAGCGTTCCGGGTGCCGAGCTGGTGTCGACCGGCGAGGTCGCATGGCTGCGCGTCCTCATGTCCATGACCTTCGATGCGCTCATGGCCGAGAGGGTCGATCCCCATACTGCCGCCTTTTTGCTGGGGCTTTCGCATGTTTGGGCTGCGACGCACACCGATCAGCGTCTTCGCGCGATGGAATTCATGTTGGGTCGGTGATGATGGGCATACGCGGTCCGCTTGTGGTAACATACCGACCTGTTGGTACCTCGACCTTGGATGCTCGCTCCACCGGCGGCTTCCCAGTCCGAGGCGAATAGAGTCGCCCGCGGGCGACGCGAAACGAAAGGTGAAACAATGACTGTTTCCAAAGAGCGCAAGGCGGAGCTGACTGCCCAGTTCGGTAACACCCCGGTCGACACCGGCAACCCCAAGGTTCAGGTCGCCATCCTGACTGAGCGCATCAAGGAGCTGACCGAGCACATGAAGTCCCACCAGAAGGACTTCCACACCCGTCGTGGTCTGCTCATGCTCGTCGGTCGCCGTCGTCGTCTTCTCTCCTACATCAAGAAGAACGACGTCGTCGAGTATCGTGAGCTCATCAAGGCTCTGGGCATCCGCGACAACATCCAGTAAGGATTTGTACATGCTAAGAGCGTCCTGCGCAGCGGGGCGCTCTTTTTGTGTAAGGGCGTGAACAATCACGCTCTGAAGCGTGGCGGGGGCAGGGGGCCCGCGTCACATGAGAAGCCTGCAGGCAAGGGGCCTGCGGGGTAAAGGAGAACAATGACACTCGTATCCAAGACCTTTGAGCTGTACGGCAAGACCTACACCTTTGAGTCGGGCGAGCTTGCCAAGCAGGCCACCGGCGCTTGTCTGGTCAAGCAGGGCGACACCACGATGCTCGACACCGTGGTCGTCTCCAAGGAGCGCAAGAACTACGACTTCTTTCCGCTGACCGTCGACTTCAACGAGAAGATGTACGCTGCCGGCCGCATCCCGGGTGGCTACCTCAAGCGTGAGGGCCGTCCCAGCGAGAAGGCCACGCTCACGGCCCGCATGATCGACCGTCCTATTCGCCCGAGCTTCCCGGACGGCTTCCGCAACGAGGTGCACATCGTCGCCACCTCGCTCGTCGCCGACCAGGTCAACCCCTTCGACGTCATCAACGTCATGGGTGCCTCCCTGGCCATGACGCTCGGCGGCGTGCCCTTCGAGGGCCCGCTTGCGTGCGTGCGCATCGGCCGCAACGTGGAGACCGGCGAGTTTATCGTCAACCCCACCTATGAGGAGCGCGAGAACTCCGATCTGGACCTGGAGCTGGGCGGCTCTGCCGACTTCATCTCGATGGTCGAGGCCGGCGCCGATGAGATCTCCGAGGACGATATGCTCGCCGCCATGAAGTTTGGCCAGGAGGCCCTCGCTGCCTTCTGCCGGGCTCAGGACGAGTTCGTTGCCGAGTGGGAGCAGGTCAACGGCGCTATCGTCAAGAAGGAGTACCCGCTCGACCAGCCCGTCGAGGAGGTCCAGGAGCGCATCTTCGCCCACTACGACGAGATGGCAGCCGCCCTTCGCGACGCCGACAAGCTCTCCCGTATCGGCAAGGTCGAGGCTCTGAAGGAGTCCATCCGTGCCGAGTTCACCGAGGAGGAGCAGGCCGCTTGGGAGCGCGAGATCCCCGTGGCACTCAAGAAGCTCGAGAAGAAGGCCATGCGCACCATGGTCGTCGAGACCGGTGAGCGCGTCGACGGCCGTGCCGCCGATGAGATTCGCCCCATTATGGTGAAGGACAACTACCTGCCGCTCGTTCATGGCTCCGGCCTGTTCCAGCGCGGCCAGACCCAGGTGCTCTCCGTCCTGTCGCTCGGCATGCTCAACGAGG
Organism: Collinsella sp. Sow4_D11; assembly: GCF_052116465.1. Lineage (NCBI taxonomy): Bacteria > Bacillati > Actinomycetota > Coriobacteriia > Coriobacteriales > Coriobacteriaceae > Collinsella > Collinsella sp. Sow4_D11. The sequence continues at coordinate 116,097 of NZ_JBQKLA010000006.1, forward strand.
GCCAGCGTCTGGATACCATCGAGCCCACCGAGGGCAAGCGCTACATGCACCACTACAACTTCCCGCCGTTCTGCACCGGCGAGACCGGCCGCATGGGTAGCCCCAAGCGCCGCGAGATCGGCCACGGCAACCTGGCCGAGCGCGCCCTGCTTCCGGTGCTCCCCGACGAGAACGAGTTCCCCTACGCCATCCGCGTGGTCTCCGAGGTCATGGAGTCCAACGGCTCCTCTTCGATGGCTTCGACCTGCGGCTCCACGCTCGCCCTTATGGACGGCGGCGTTCCCATTAAGCGCCCGGTCTCCGGTATCGCCATGGGTCTGATCCAGGAGGAGGGCAAGACCGTGGTCCTGTCTGACATCCAGGGTCTCGAGGACTTCCTGGGCGATATGGACTTTAAGGTCACCGGCACCACCGAGGGCATTACCGCTCTGCAGATGGACAACAAGGCCACCGGCCTTACCTTTGACATCCTGGCCCGCGCCCTGCAGCAGGCCAAGGAGGGTCGCGCCTTCATCCTGCAGAAGATGCTCGATGTGATCCCCGAGCCGCGCCACACCACGCGCAACACCGCTCCGCGCATCGTCTCCATCCAGGTTCCGACCGACAAGATCCGCGACGTCATCGGTTCCGGCGGCAAGGTCATCCGCGGCATCCAAGACGAGACCGGTGCTTTGGTCGACATCCAGGAGGACGGCACTGTCTTTGTCGGCGGCACCGGCGAGTCCGTCGACCAGGCTGTCGAGCGCATTAAGCTCATCATCAAGGTTCCCGAGCCGGGCGAGGAGTACACCGGTCGCGTGGTCTCCATCCAGCCCTTTGGCGCCTTTGTCAACCTGCTGCCCGGTAAGGACGGCCTGCTGCACATCTCCCGCGTCGCCAAGGGCCGCGTGGAGAAGGTCGAGGACGTCCTCAACGTGGGCGACGAGGTTAAGGTCGTCGTCATCGAGGTCGACGATCGCGGCAAGATCTCGCTCGATCGTCTGGATAAGCCCGAGGCTCCGGCTCGTGCCGAGGGTGCCTCCGAGGGCGACGGTGAGCACTTCCAGCGCCGTGAGCGTCCGCGTCGCGAGCGCTCCGAGCGCAGCGACCGTCCGCGTCGTCCCGGCGACAACGGAGGCCGCAAGCCCCGCCGTCACCACGACGCCGAGTAACAGCTACGCATAAGCGGCTCAACAAGGGCGACTCCGGACAGGGGTCGCCCTTTTGCTATTCCCGGCGGGGTCCGCGGGTAAAGTTTCCTGCTCTACAGTCCTGCTCGCACGGAGAGCACATTAAGTGCTCTCCGGCTCGTGCGGAACTCGCGATAAACTTTACCCGCGGCCCCCGCCGGGAATAGCAAAAGGGCTGGTGGGTGCGGATTTCGGTTTTGTCAGATAGTCTATTCAGTTATCTGAATTCAGATCTTTAGATAATCGCATGTGCGGCATTACCCCAGATAAAACCGACCAAAATAAACCTGTCCCTTTTTGGCAGGTCTGGGGCCATCGGGGGCCGGGGCGGGTTAAGTTTGTCGCGAGTTCCGCACGCAAAGGAAAGCACTTAATGTGCTTTCCGTCTTGCGCAGGACTGTAGAGCAGCAA
>NZ_JBQKLA010000007.1:0-108385 GCF_052116465.1 Collinsella sp. Sow4_D11
GATGACGCGGAAACGGCCCCTCCCGGGGCCGTTTCAGTTCCAGATCGTTGTTTTCGCCCGCTGAGCTGGGCCTATGCCGGAATCTCTCCCACAGAAACCACCGAAGAGCCAAGTTTTTTGTGGACGACGGATTTTCCGGCGTGAGTTTTGAGCGCGAGGGGCTGCAAGCGATGTTGCAGGAAGTGGAAGCCGGACGAGTGGCGACGGTCATTACCAAAGACCTTTCCCGTCTTGGCAGAAACTATCTGAAAACGGGCGAACTCATAGAGATTGTATTTCCCGAAAACGGAGTACGCTATATCGCGATCAACGACGGAGTTGACACAGCGCGGGAGGATAACGAGTTTACCCCCTTGCGGAACTGGTTTAACGAGTTTTACGCCCGCGACACAAGCAAGAAAATCCGCGCAGTTAAACAGGCACAGGCGCAAAAAGGCGAGCGCGTCAACGGGGAATATCCATACGGCTATATCCCAGACCCGAACAACCGCCACCACCTTATACCCGACCCGGAAACCGCGCCGATTGTCAAACAGGTTTTCGCTATGTTTGTTAGCGGCGTGCGTATGTGCGAAATCCAAAAATGGCTTGCGGAAAACAAAGTCTTGACGATTGGAGCGTTGCGCTATCAGCGTACAGGACAGGCGCGGTATCAGCGGGCAATGATCGCCCCCTATACTTGGCCGGACAAAACGCTCTATGACATATTAGCAAGGCAGGAATATTTAGGGCATACCATAACCGCGAAAACTCACAAGGTATCCTACAAGTCGAAAAAGACCCGGAAGAACGAAGAAGAACAACGCTATTTCTTCCCAAACACCCATGAGCCGCTTGTTGACGAGGAAACCTTTGAACTTGCGCAAAAGCGGATTGCTACCCGCCACCGCCCGACAAAAGCAGCGGAGATTGATATTTTTTCCGGCTTGCTGTTTTGCGCTGGTTGCAGACATAAGATGTATTACCAACAGGGCGTAAATATCGAGCCGCGCAAGTTTTCCTATTCTTGCGGCGCATGGCGCAACAGGGCAAGGACAGGCAGCGAGTGTACCTCTCATTATATCCGCAAAAACGTACTTCTTGATTTAGTGCTGGAAGATATGCGGCGGGTTTTGCGGTATGTTAAGGAACACGAACAGGACTTTATCTGTAAAGCTACCGAGTACGGCGACATGGAAGCGAGAAAGGCATTAGCGCAGCAGCAAAAGGAACTTTTCAAAGCACAGGCGCGTATGACCGAACTTGACACGCTTTTCCGCAAGCTGTATGAGGACAACGCATTAGGCAGACTGACAGATGAACGGTTTGTGTTTCTAACTTCCGGCTATGAGGACGAAAAGAAATCCCTTGCCGCAAGGATAGACGAGTTACAACAGCAGATCGCAACCGTTACCGAGCGAAAAAGGGATATATCAAGGTTTATTCAGATTGTCGGGAAATACAGCGACATACAGGAATTGACCTATGAAAACGTCCATGAGTTTATCGACCGTATTTTGATACATGAATTAGACCGGGAAACCAACACCCGGAAAATCGAAATCCATTATAGCTTTGTCGGACAGGTTGATACCGAGCAGGAGCCGACGCAAGTTGTCAACCATGACCGCCGCAACATGGTAGATGTAAAAAGTATCGCTATCTAACCCCAGCAAACGGCAGGCCCCGCCGACCGATTGCAAGCGGTCGGCGGGGCCATTGTGGCTCTTGACAGCGGATTGGGTCATATGAGCGAAAACCCGCCAGAGCGAGCAAGGTGCCTTGAAGCAAGGCGGCATAGACCTTCTGGTCATGCCGCCGAAGCTGAAAGGCAGATTGCCGCTCTGGCGGGTTTGCAGCGTCAACCTGTTACACGGTTTGGTAAAACCGCGTAACTACAAGGCATTCGCGCAGCGCTTGCAGATATGCGCGTGACCGTTGTACTCGCCGACGGTGGTGCGATAGTTCCAGCAACGGTCGCAGCACTCGCCCTCGGCGGCCTCAATAGCGACGGAAAGCTCCTCGCCCTGGGTTAGCTCAACATCGGAGACGATGTAGAACTCGGCCAGATCGACGGCCTTGTCGCCGGTCAGCAGCGCATACATCTCGGCGGGAACGACCGCCTTGACGCGGACCTGCTGGCTCTTGGTGAAGGTGCCGGCGGAGCGGGCATCCTCAAGGGCCTTGGTCACAGCGCTACGGAGCTCGAGCGAGGCCTCGAGCACACCCTCGAACTCATTGGCCTCGTCGACCGTGATGGGCGACTTGTACCAATCGAGCAGCGCGGCGTACTTCTGGTGATCGACGCAGCCGGCGGGCGCATAGGCCATGGCCTCGTCGACCGTGTAGGACAGGATCGGCTGCAGGTCGCGCATGAGCATCGAGAAGAGCTCGGCCAGCACGGTCTGGGCGCTGCGGCGCTCGAGCGAGCCGGGCTTGTCGCAGTACAGGCGGTCCTTCAGGGCGTCGAGGTACACGTTGGAAAGCTCGGTAACCACAAAGTCGTAGAGCGCACGGTAGGCGCGCGGGAACTCGTAGCTGGCGTAGGCGTCGTCGACCTCGGCCTGGACCTGGGTCAGACGGGCAACCATGAGCTTGTCGAGCGGCAGCAGGTCGGCAAAGGCGACGCCGTCGGTCTCGGGCTCAAACTGACCCTCGAGCTCGGAGAGCAGGAAGCGCAGCGTGTTGCGGAAACGACGGTAGGCATCGGACGTACGAGCAAGGATCTCGTGGTCGATGGAGACGTCGGAGCTGGTATCGACCGAGGCGACCCACAGGCGGATGATATCGGCGCCCATCTCGTCGCAGACCTTGTTGGGGTCGATGACGTTGCCGAGCGACTTGGACATCTTGCGGCCCTGGCCATCGAGCGTGAAGCCCTGCGAAACGACCGCCTTGTACGGAGCGTGGCCGTTGGCACCCACCGAGGTGAGCAACGAGCTCTGGAACCAGCCGCGGTGCTGGTCGGAGCCCTCGAGGTACACATCCGCCGGGTACTCAAGCTCGGGGCGATACTCGCAGACGGCCTTCCAGGACACGCCGGAGTCCCACCACACGTCGAGGATGTCCTTATCGGCCTTGAGGTGATGGCCGCCGCACTTGGGGCAGACGCAAGCCTCGCCCAGGTAGCTCTCGGGAGCGTCGGTGAACCAGGCGTCGGAGCCCTTCTCGTGGAAGAGCTTGATGACGGCGTCGAGCGTGGCGTCGTTCATGACCTTCTCGCCGCAGTCGGCGCAGGTGTAGCTGGGGATAGGCACGCCCCAGTTGCGCTGACGGCTGATGCACCAGTCGGGACGCTGCTCGACCATGGCACCGATGCGGTTGGCCGCGTGGGCCGGATACCACTTGACGTTCTCGCGGATCTCTTTGCCAGCCTGCTCGCGCAAACCGGTCTTGTCCATCGAGACAAACCACTGGTCGGTAGCACGAAAGAGCACCGGGTGCTTGCAGCGCCAGCAGTGCGGATAGCTGTGCGTGATCTTCTTCTCGAGGACCAGGGTGCCGCGCTCGCGCAGGAACTCGATGATGTGCGGATTGGCCTCGTCGGTATCCATACCGCTGAAGGGGCCACCGGTACCAAACTCCTCGCCGGTGTAGAACTTACCGTCGTCATCAACCGGCATGCAGATATCGGTGATGCCCTCCTTGAGGCAGGCGAAGTAGTCGTCGACGCCGTGGCCGGGCGAGTTGTGGACGATACCGGTACCGTCATCGACGCCGACGTAATCGGCCAGCAGTGCCACGCCCTCGACACCGTCAAAGATCGGCTGCTTGTAGTGGATGTGGTGGAAGGTCTCAGCGGGAACCACATAGGGCTTACCGTCGACCATGACCGGGGTGTACTCCCAGCCAAACTCCTCACAGCACTTGGGAGCCAGGTCCTCGAGCATAACCTCGGCACGGCCATCGTGCTCAACGGCAACATAGGCGGCGCCGGGCTTAAGGGAAACGGCCTGGTCGGAGGGGATGGTCCACGGCGTGGTCGTCCAGATAATGAAGTCAACCGGGCCGTCGAAGCTCTCGAGACCGGCAGGCTTAGTGGTCATCTCAAAGCGCACGAAGATAGACGGGCTCGTCTCGTCGGAGTACTCGATCTCGGCCTCGGCCAGCGCGGTGTGGCAGTGCTTGCACCAGTGGACGGGCTTATGACCGCGATAGATCATGCCCTTGTCGAACATGGCCTTGAAGACCTCGATGTCGGCGGCGTCATGCTGGTGATAGAGCGTCAGATACGGGTTGTCCCAGTCGCCAAGCACGCCCAGGCGACGGAAGCCGGCCTTCTGCAGCTCGATGTTCTCGACAGCGAACTTATTGCAAAGCTCGCGGATCTTAGCCGTGGAGGTCTGGTTGAACTTCTCGGTGCCGAGCTTCTCCTCGACCTTGTGCTCAATCGGCTGACCGTGGCAGTCCCAACCGGGGACATAGGGAACCTCATAGCCCTGCATCATCCAGTAACGATTGATCATGTCCTTAGAGATCTTGTTCATGGCGTGGCCGATGTGGATCGGGCCGTTGGCATACGGAGGGCCGTCGTGCAGCACGAACTTCTTGTGACCCTTGTTCTTCTTTAGAACTTGCTCGTAGACCTTGTTGTCCTGCCAGTCCTTGAGTCGCTTGGGCTCGGACTTGGAAAGACCGGCACGCATGGGAAAACCGGTCTTGGGCAGATTCATCGTCTGCTTGTACTCGTTTGCCACGGTACCCCTTTCTTGTCATGGGCGCGCACGCCCTCTGGGCACCAAAAAAGCGCCCGTCCCTGCAAGCTGGGACGAAGCGCCACAAGACAGACAGTCTGCCCGTAAAAGCTCTTCGTTTAACCACCCAGCTTAGATGCCCTCGCCCGCGTCGCCGCGCGCTCGCATCCGTTACTCGGCTGGCCTGTATCGACGACCATCTCGGCGATATCTACTAAGACGTGCCTGCGCGGCGCGTCCGTTGGGACCGCAGCTCCGGGGTGATTTTCATCGGTCGCATGCACGGGTTCTCAGCGCTCCCCGCTCTCTGTAGCATGCGGACGGCCGACTACTCGTCCCCATCAACGCTTATGCGGAGTATGCTAGCACGTTCCGCGCCGACGAAAAACCCTCAACACTGGTTTTATACGTTCGAAATTTCTCGCGGCTGGGGACCTTCTCTAGGAGCAAAATACCTGAAAGCACTTTATCGGACGAAAGAAGGTTGCTATGCGCACGATCGGAATGAGCGACTATACCGTCGGCGAGGACTGCTTCGACGAGCTGCCCGGCGCGCTGGCCGAATACGGTGCGACCAAGGTCGCAATCATCGGTGGCAAGCGAGCACTGGCTGCAGCACTTCCCGGCATCGAAGCCGCGCTGGCAGGAACCGGCGTCGAGGTTCTGGAGACGCGCGTCTACGGCACCAACAGCACACGCGCCAATATCGCCAAGGTCGTAAACTCCCCCGCCTGCCAGCAGGCAGACGTGCTCATAGCCTGTGGTGGCGGCAAGGCGCTCGACACCGTGAAGACCGCAGCTATCGAGCTCAAGAAGATCGTCTTCACTGTCCCGACAATCTGCTCCAACTGCTCCGCCGCGACCGCCATTGCCGTTGTCTACAACGACGACGGATCGCTCGAGGGCTATTCGTACCCCAACCGCCCCGCGCACATCTTCATCAACCCCAAGATCATCGCCGAGGCACCGGCAGAGTACTTCTGGGCCGGCGTAGGCGATGCCCTGTCTAAGCAGCCCGAGGTCGAGTACGCCACGAGCGCCGGAAATTTGGAGCACACCGCCGGTCTTGGTCTGGCACTCGCCCACACCTGCTCCGAGCCGCTGTTTACCTATGGCGTCCAGGGTCTTGAGGACGTGCGCCAGGACCTGTCGAGCGAGGCCGTCAAGCAGATCGCGCTCGATATCGTGGTCAACACGGGATATGTCTCGAACCTGACCAACCAGAACGATTACTACTACAACTCGAGCGTGGCACACGCGTTCTACAACGCCACTTGCAGCATTCCGCGTGAGGGCACCTACCTGCACGGCGAGGTCGTAAGCCTGGGCGTGCTGGTGCTGTTCGCCTACACGGGCGACACCGAGAACCTTGAACGCTACGCGGCCTTTAACAAGCAGATGGGCCTGCCCGTGACGCTTGAGCAGGTCGGGCTTTCCGAGGCCGATATCCCTGCCCTGTGCGAGTACGCGCACGCCACCAACGAGTGGAAGCAGGGTAACCCCGAGCCCTTCACCGACGAGAAGTTCGCCGCCGCCATCAAGGCAGCCAACGCCTACGGCCACACCCTCCTCGCCTAACCTACCAAAAAGGGACAGGTTTATTTTGGCAGGTTTTATCTGGGCAAACGCCATTTCTAATTGGTGAAATAGTTTATCTCGACAGCAAATGGGGTAGCCATTCAAATGATGGCTACCCCATTCTTTTGCTATTCCAACATGCTCGGGTCAAATTCACTTGCGGGAATCACACGGTACCCGTGGCGCAGGAGCAGGTCGACGAAGACACCGTTGCCCGCGGTGAGCGTGCCGCTAAAGGTGCCATCGTAGATGCGACCTGCACCGCACGAGGGGCTACGGTCCTGTAAGATGCACGCGGCGATCTCTTCCGGCCCGCCCGCCTGCTCGCACATGTCGAGTGCGCGCTCGGCACCCAGGCGAAACTCACGATCGACCGAGGCGCCCTCGCAGGTACGGACCTCGCCGTTCACAATCTCGGACGGCTTGCGCGGTGTGGGCAAGCCACCAAAAACCTCGGGGCATACCAACAGGACCTCGGTTCCCGTGCGCTCGCAAGCCTCGACCAGCTCGCGATGGTAATTATCGAGCCCGTTATACTTGCAGCTCTCGCCCATCAAGCAGGCACTTACCACAATCTTCATATACAACTCTTCCCAAGCAAAACGCCCCATTTGAGATGGACACTCAAATGGGGCGATTGACACTGCGCAACTAGTATTACTGCTGCTTTGGCATCAGCGGATTCTCACGCGTGAGGAGATTCATAAACTCCTCGCCCGTAATCGTCTCCTTCTTGTACAGATAACGAGCCAGCTCGTGGAGCTTAAACTTGTTCTCCTTCAAGATCTGCAGGGCGCGGTCGTGCGCATCCTCGATCAGCTTGGCGACAATCGCGTCCACGCGCTCGGCCGTACCGGGGGCGCAGGTGAGCGACGTATCCTGGTTAAGGTACGCGTTCTGCACGGTACCGAGCGCCATCATGCCAAACTCATCGGACATACCAAAGCGCGTCACCATGTTACGGGCGAGCTTGGTGGCCTGCTCGATATCGTTGGCGGCGCCGGTCGTCATCTCGCCAAAGATGAGCTCCTCGGCAGCACGGCCACCGCAATAGACGGCGAGCTTGTCCAGGATCTCCTGGCGCGTGGTCAGGAAGCGCTCGTCCTCCTCGACCTGCATGGTGTAGCCCAGAGCACCGCTCGTGCGCGGCACGATGGTGATCTTTGTGACCGGCGCAGAGCCCTTCTGGCGAGCGGCAACGATGGCATGACCGATCTCGTGGTAAGAAACGACCTGCTTCTCGTGGTCGGACAGCACCGTGGACTTGCGCTGCTGACCGGCGATGACGACCTCCACCGACTCCTCAAAATCGTCCTGCGTGGCGCGCTTGCGACCCTCGCGGACGGCACGCAGGGCGCCCTCGTTGATGATGTTGGCCAGGTCGGCGCCCGAGGCACCGGGCGTGGCGCGGGCAATCGCGGTCAAATCGATCGGCGGCTGCGTCTTCACGCTCTTGGCGTGCAGCTCAAGAATGTTCTTACGGCCGGTCAGGTCGGGCAGCTCAACGGGGATGCGGCGATCAAAACGACCGGGGCGCAACAGGGCCGGGTCGAGGCTGTCGGGACGGTTGGTGGCAGCGAGGACGACGATACCCTTGTGGTTATCGAAGCCGTCCATCTCGGTCAGCAGCTGGTTGAGCGTCTGCTCGCGCTCGTCGTTACCACTAAAGCCGCCGCCGTCACGCTTCTTGCCAATGGTATCGATCTCATCGATAAAGACGATGCACGGGGCCTTTTCCTTGGCCTGCTTAAACAGATCGCGAACCTTGGCGGCGCCGCGGCCGACGAACATCTCAACAAACTCAGAGCCCGAAATACTAAAGAACGGCACACCCGCCTCGCCGGCCACAGCCTTGGCAAGCAGGGTTTTACCGGTACCCGGAGGGCCGACAAGGAGGGCACCGCGCGGCAGCTTGGCGCCAATCTCCTCGTAGCGCTGCGGCTTCTCCAGAAAGTCGACGACCTCCTTGAGGGACTCCTTGGCCTCTTCCTGGCCAGCGACATCCTTAAAGGTCACTCCCACATCCTTGGAGGCAATCACGCGCGCGCCGGACTTGCCCAGTCCACCGCCGCCAAAACCGCCGCCGCCAAAGTTCATCGACGGGCCGTCATCACCCATGGCCTTCTTCATGCGGCGGTTGAGCCACCAGCCGATCAGGAAGAAAATCGCCATGGGAAGAATGAGGGTGAGCAGGTAGTAAGTCATCAGACCCGAGTTCTTATCGGGAACGACCGACTCAAGCGAGGCGCCAGATTCAAGCACGCGATCGGTAAAGCCCGCATCATTCGGCACACCGGTCGTCTTGTAGGCGATGTTCTCGTCCTCGCCCTTCTTGGTGTAATAAATCGAGTAATCGTCCGTGTTGTACTCGACCTTATCGACGCTCTTCTTGTCGAGCGCTTTGACAAACGTCGAGTAATCGGTCTTCGTAATCTGCTGCGTGTGACCGATGTTGGGGAACAGAACGGTCGAGAGCACGAGGTAGACGACGAAGGCGATGAGCACGTAGAGGATCATATTCCGTCTACGTTTGTTGTCATCCATCTCCATCTGCTTGAACTCCATCTACTGGGGTTGATAATGCTAACTAGAATACCCCACCCGGCCGGCGATAAACCGACACCGGGCACGAAAGGACAGAGATGGCATCACTGGAAGCCGGCAAGGTTCAAATCTATACGGGCGACGGCAAGGGCAAGACAACGGCTGCGCTGGGGCTCGCGCTGCGCGCCACGGGCTATGGACTTAACGTGCTCATGCTTCAGTTTGCCAAGAAGCTGCACTGCGCCGAACATGACGCAGCTCCTCGATTGGGGCTTTGCATCGTACAAGCCGACCGCGACACGCCCGAAGCCTGTGCCGCACAGATCATGGAGCTGGCGCGCGAGCAGATTAGCCAAGTCGACGTGCTGATCTTGGATGAGCTGGGAGAAGCCATGCGACGGGGCTTTGTGACGCGCGAAGATGTCGAAGCGTTGATCGCTATGAAACCAACCACCACGGAGCTCGTGCTCACTGGCCGCGGCTTGCTGCCCCTCGCCGACCTTGCCGACCTCGTAACCGAAATGCGACCCGTCAAACACTACTTCGACGAAGGCCTCCTAGCCCGCCAAGGCATCGAATACTAATTGATCCAAAGGGGACGGAGGAAAACGAATCATCGACATCACCCACGGAGAGCAATGATCCGTTTTCCTCTGTCTCATACGGATCATTAGGCAGTAGCGCGGCCTAGCCAGTTGCCGCTGTGGTGGTAGATGGTGAACATCGTGGCCGTGATGAGCCAGGTTACGGGGTAAACCAGCAGCAGGAGCTCAAGCGACGGATCGAAAGGCATGATCGCAAACACCCAGATCACCCTGAGCACGACGGTGCCGAAAATCGTGAGAATCATGGGCTGCAAGCTCACGCCGGCACCGCGAATGGAGCCCGACGCGTTTTCGATAATCGAGAAAATCGCATAGAACGGCGCAATAAAATGGATGATGGTCGTGGTGTAGGCTGAGATCGAAGCATCGTCGACAAACAGACGCGACAGAGGACCCGAGAACACCAGCAGCACGGCAGACAGGCCACCAATGAGCATAAACGACAGCACGAGCGACGTATGGTAGCCCTTGCGCATGCGCTCGTAGTTGCGCGCGCCAAAGTTCTGTGCCGAGAACGTGGTGATCGACACGCCAAGCGCCTCGGTAACCATCCAGACAATGCCATCTAAGCGGCCCGAAAGACCCCAAGCCGTGGTGACATCGGCACCAAACGAGTTGACCGACACCTGAATCAAGACGTTGGAAATCGAATACGCAGCAGACTGAAAGCCAAGCGGCAGACCACACGAGATCATGCTCTTGCAAATACCAGGATCAATGCCGAGTTTGGACAGTGAAAGCCGCCACGCACCCGGTGCGTGCATCATGCGAATCACGATCATCGTGGCGTTGGAGCAAATGGTCAGCGCCACCGCGATGCCGCAGCCCAGAGCCTCCATATGCAGCACGGCAACAAAAATGATATCCAGTACCACGTTAACGAGGCAGCCGGAAGCGATGATCACGGCAGGCCCACGCGTGTCGCCCACGGCGCGCAGCAGTGCCGTTCCCATATTGAGCAGCAGCGCCGCAACCATGGCGGCAAAATAGCAACGAGCATAGGCCACACCCTCGGCCAATAGTTCATGCGGCGTATTCATAAGCACCAGCATGGGCTCAACGAACACTATGCCCAGAATCGAGACGACGATACCGCCCACCAGAGCGAGCGTCATGGCCGTATGGACCGAACGACTCAGTCGCTCATCATCGTGCTGGCCAAAATACTGACCCGTAATAACAGCACAGCCGGCGCCAACACCGACGCAAAAACCGATGCAGAGCTCCGTGAGCACCATCGTGGCCTGGATGCCGCCCAACGCGAGCTTGCCGCCAAACTGACCGACGATATAGGTACCGATAAGTGTGTAGGCCTGCTGAAAGAACGAACTAAAGAAGATGGGAACGCACAGCGAAAGCAACTGCTGCCAAATAACACCCTGTGTTACATCGATAGCCGTAGATTTCTTAGCCACACGCCCTCCCCACCAGCGCACGTCAAACAACAAAACGTCAATTTAAGACCAAGGCCAGCACCAGCTTAGCACCGACCGGCGTCAACCGAAACACCCGGACTCAGAGCCCGGTGCAAAATATCTGCCTAGTGATACAGTCCCGGCTGGTAGTGATACTCGTTGCTCACGTGCGGACACAGCTGCCAAAAAGCGACAGCACTCGCCGCGGCCACGTTGAGCGAATCGACCCCGTGCGCCATCGGAATACGCACAGCCCGGTCACAGCCCGCGATGGTCTTGGCGCCCAGGCCGGCACCCTCGGTGCCCATAAAGATCGCCAACCGGTCAATCTCTTGCAGCGCAGGATCGTCCAACGACACCGAATCATCCGTCAATGCCATGGCGGCACACGAAAAGCCGGCATCGTGCAGCGCCGCCAGCCCATCATGCGGCCATACGCGCGCCTCGCTGCCAATGCGCGTCCACGGCACCTGAAACACCGTGCCCATGCTCACACGGGCAGAGCGGCGGTACAGCGGGTCACAGCAAGTGGGGCTCACCAAAATGCCATCGACATTCAACGCTGCCGCCGAGCGGAAAATCGCACCCACATTAGTATGATCGACAATACCCTCGAGCACGCACACGCGCACCGGGCGCTCACCCGCCACATCGACGACGCCGCCCAAGAACTCATCAACCGGAATCTGACGCGGGCGACGGAACGCCGCGAGCGCACCGCGCGTCACGTTAAAGCCCGTCAATTGCTCCATGAGCTCCATGGAGGCCACGAACACAGGAACCGGACCTGCGCCCTCGCGTACAACCAGACGCTCGAACAGCGGCATCATCTGATCGAGCCAGCGCTCACCCAAAAGAAAGCTCACCGGCTCGTATCCGGCACGCACCGCGCGCTCGATGACCTTGGCGCTCTCGGCGATAAAGATGCCCTTTTGCGGCTCCAGCACGCAGCGCAGCTCGCGCTCAGTCAGTCGCACGTAGGCGTCGAGCCGCTCATCATTAAGGGAATCGATTCGCAGCACCTCAACGGCATCAGTCATAGCAGCCAGCCCGTACCCTTCTTTACAGCACATCTATACCAAACGAGGCGACGCTAAGCGCCGCCCCATGCATTCAATCAACCCGGTGATACCGTTCACGCCAGACGATTTAAGCATCAACGCGACGATATGTCACGAACTCATAATCGAGGCCTTCGTCACCCTCACCCGCGGCAATCGTGGCAACCCCGTCGCGCCGCGCAACTTCCCACGCAGGATCGACATCCAAATTGGGAAAATACGTGTCCACGTCATGTACGCAATGGTTATGCGTGACCTTGGCCTCCACGCAGTACGGCAAAAACTGCCGATAGACATCGCCGCCACCGATCACCCAGGCAACGGGCTCATCGGCAACCGCGGCGAGCGCCTCATCGATACTATGCACCACGTCGACGCCCTCGGGAGCAAAGCCCTCGTCGCGCGTGAGCACAATGTTGCGACGGTTCTTAAGCGGACGCCCGCCGGGAAAACTCAGCAGGGTCTTGCGTCCCATAATGACCGGACAACCCTTGGTGCACGCCACAAAATGGCGCATGTCGGCACGGTTGGACACGACCATGTCACCCTCGCACCCAATGCCCCAGTCATCGCACACGGCGACAATGGCAGAAAGCTTACACGTCATGCGCGTCACCTACACCGCAATGGGGATGTTCTTGACCTGCGGGCCGTGCTCATAGCCCTCAACGATCAAGTCGTCGGTCGTAAACGCGTAGAAATCATGCACATTGGGGTTGAGCGTTACCTTTGGAGCCGCAAACTGCGGACGCTCGATAAGCTCGCGGACGATATCGACATGACGGTCGTAAATATGGGCATCGGCGATCACATGCAGCAACTCGCCAGCGATCATATCGACCGACTGCGCGACCATCATCAGCAAAATGGCGTACTGGCACACATTCCAGTTGTTCGCGGCCAAAATGTCCTGGCTGCGCTGGTTGAGAATCATGTTGAGTGTGGGCTTGTCATCCTGCGGGCGCTGCGTGACGTTATAGGTCACGCTGTAGGCGCACGGATACAGGTGCATCTCGGACAGGTCGCTAAACACGTACGTATTGGTCATGATGCGGCGGCTGTACGGCGTGTGCTTAAGGTCGTACAGCACGCGGTCCATCTGGTCAAAGTCACCCTCGGCATAATGGCTCTTCTGCCCAATCTGGTACCCGTAGGCCTTGCCGATGGAGCCGGTCTCGTCGGCCCACTCATCCCAAATATGGCTGTTGAGGTCATGCACGTTATTGGACTTCTTTTGATAGATCCATAGAATCTCGTCCATGGCAGATTTGAGGGCCGTACGACGCAGGGTAAGCGCCGGAAACTCCTCACGCAGGTCGTAGCGTGCCGTAACGCCAAAGTTTTTAATGGTATAGGCAGGGGTGCCGTCCTCCCACACCGGACGAACCTTTTGGCCCTCGGTAGTGGTGCCATGGTCCAGAATATCGCGGCACATGGCTACAAACTGTTGATCAGCTTTGCTCATTGACCCTCCTGTCAGTCGCCTATAAGCGATTTTTATTGTAGCCCAGGCGCGCAGCATCGAATTGCACACTTGGGGCGGCACACGCAATGCACGGCAGTACGGCACCGCATTCGCAAATGCTGCACCTTTAGCTTTTTTGACATATGCCAAAAATAGCTTGAGCGGTTTCGTATACGCGCTATCCTATTGTTGACATATGTCAGATTTGGAGAGTGTATGGCAGGAAGACGCGAAAAATTGCGCCGCGTTGGGATCATTCCCGAATATCGCGGCTTTACCCCTGACGGCCTTGCCAGCGGAGACGCCATCGACATGACGGTCGATGAGCTCGAAGTCCTACGGCTTTGCGACCTGGAAGGCCTCAATCAGGAGGCCGTCGCCCAGCAAATGGGCATCGCCCGTGCCACCGTGGCGGCCATCTGCAGCCGCGCGCATCGGAAGGTGGCAAACGCGCTGGTCAACGGGCGAGCACTTAGTATCGAGGGCGGCAATATCGCATACTCCCCCACACCTACGACGACGGCCATATGGCCAGCAAAGGAGGTCGGCACCATGAGGGTGGCAACGACGTACGACAACGGCAACATCTTTATGCACTTTGGCCGCAGCGAGCAGTTCAAAATCTATGACATCCAGGATGGCAAGGTACTCAACGAGCAGGTCGTAGGCACCGGCGGCACTGGTCACGGCGCCCTAGCGGGCCTGCTCGCCAACGGTGGCGTCGATACGCTCATCTGCGGCGGTATCGGCGGCGGCGCCATCAACGCGCTCACCCAGGCAGGCATCACGGTCTATGCGGGCGCCCAGGGCAGCTGCGACGCCTGCGTCGAGGCCCTCATTGCCGGCACGCTCGCGCAGACCGGCGAGGCCACCTGCGACTGCCATGGGCACGAGCACGAGCACGCCCACGAGCATGGCGAGTCCTGCGGCTGCCACGGCCACCACGACCATGATGGGCACGAGAGCTGTGGCTGCCACTAGTGGCAAGCACCTCAACGCCAACACGCTTCCGCGCGTGAGAAAACCTGCGAACGAACGGCGAAGGCCGCCTGGAGTACCATCCAGGCGGCCTTCGCCATACTCGACTCAACCAGTCGTTACTTTTTATTACGCATCTGCGCTTCCATCTGGCGCAGCAGGTCCATATCGGACTTGGGACCACCTGTTCCCATGCCACCCAGGCCACCCAGGCCGCCCATGCTGCCCAGGCCCATGGCATCCAGACCGGGAATATTGGGCATGCGCATCTTTTTGCCTTTTTTACCCTTCTTGCCCTTCTTGCCGCCGGCTTGCGCCTGGTTGGCCATCGAGCGCATGCGGCCCATCATCTTGTTCATCTCGCCCCACTGCTTCATAAGGCTATTGACCTCGGTGGGGGTCACGCCGGCACCCTTGGCGATGCGGGCGCGACGCTGGCCGTTGATGATGGAAGGACGCAGGCGCTCCTCCTTGGTCATCGACATGATGATGGCCTCGTTCTTGTCGAAGATGCCCTCATCCAGGTTGCCGCCCATCTGATTGAGCGCGCGCTGGCCGCCGGGAAGCATGCCCAGAATGCCCTTCATACCACCCATCTTCTTGACGGCCTTCATCTGGTCGAGCATGTCGTTCATGGTAAAGCCCTCGCGCAGCATGCGTTCGGCAGCCTCGAGCTGCTCGGCATCGGCTGCCTCCTGGGCTTTCTCGATAATGCCGACGACATCGCCCATGCCCAAGATGCGCTTGGCCATGCGATCGGGATAGAACGGCTCCAGCGAATCGGGCTTCTCGCCCATGCTCACGAACTTGATGGGCTTGCCGGTCACCTGGCGCACCGAAAGCGCGCCGCCGCCACGGGCATCGCCGTCGAGCTTGGAGATGATCACGCCGTCAAAGTCGGTGCGCTCGGCGAAGGTCGAGACAACGTTGACGATATCCTGGCCGGTCATGGCATCGACGACCATCAGCACCTGATCGGGCTTGACGGCCTTCTTGATGTCCACGGCCTCCTGCATCATCTGCTCGTCGATCTGCAGACGACCGGCGGTATCGACGATGACCACATCGCGCAGGTGGTCGACGGCCTCCTGGATGGCGCCCTTGGCAATATCGACCGGGTGCTCGCCGTCACCGCGGAAGACCGGCACGCCGATCTCTCCACCAAGCGTGGCCAGCTGGTCGGCAGCGGCGGGACGGTAGACGTCGCACGCGGCGAGCAGCGGCGAGCGGCCCTGCTTCTTGAGCAGGTATGCCAGCTTTACAGCCGCCGTGGTCTTACCGGAGCCCTGCAGGCCCACGAGCATAATGACGTTGGGAATGCGGTTGCTAAAGACGAGCTTGCTCTCGGTGGAGCCGAGCATCTCGGTGAGCTCGTCGAGCACGATCTTGACGACGTTTTGCGCCGGCGTCAGCGATTCCATGACCTCGGCGGTCATGCAGCGCTCCTTGGTCTTGGCGACAAACTCCTTGACGACCTTAAAGTTGACGTCGGCCTCGAGCAGCGCCATGCGAATGTCGCGCATGGCCGAGGTGATATCGGCCTCGGTCAGCTTGCCCTTGCCGCGCAGGCGGTCAAATGTGTCGTTGAGGCGATCGCTCAGAGAATCAAACACTGGTCACTCCTTAGTTGGACTCGCCCACCAGGGCGCGGCAGAAATCTTTGGCATTAAACTCCTGCAGGTCATCGACCTGCTCGCCCACGCCCACGTGCAGGATCGGGAGCTTGAGCTTCTCGGCCACGGCCATGGCGATACCGCCCTTTGCCGTGCCGTCGAGCTTAGTCATGATAATACCGTCCAGACCCAGCGCCTCATTAAACTCGAGCGCCTGGTTCAGGCCGTTTTGGCCCGTCGCGGCATCGATCACGAGGACGACCGAGACGGGCATGGGGCCGGCGGCCATATTGGCGGCGCGCTTACGCGTCACGTTGACCACCTTGGCAAGCTCGCGCATGAGCTCAGGGCTCGTGTGCAGACGACCGGCGGTGTCGATGAGCACCAGGTCGCTGCCGCGCTTATCGGCCTCGTCGAGCACGTCGTAGCAAACGCTTGCCGGGTCTGAGCCACGGTCGCGCTTTATGACGGGGACGCCGGCTCGCTGGCCCCACACATCGAGCTGTTCGATGGCGGCAGCGCGGAAGGTATCGGCCGAGCCGATCACGACGTTCTTGCCGCGGGCGGCCATGGCGCTCGCGATCTTGCCGACCGTAGTGGTCTTGCCGGCACCGTTGATGCCCACAAACAGCACGCAGCTCGGCGTG
This sequence comes from Collinsella sp. Sow4_D11, assembly GCF_052116465.1. Lineage (NCBI taxonomy): Bacteria > Bacillati > Actinomycetota > Coriobacteriia > Coriobacteriales > Coriobacteriaceae > Collinsella > Collinsella sp. Sow4_D11. Next base: position 16,580 of record NZ_JBQKLA010000007.1, read on the forward strand.
TCGGCGAACGGATCGCGCTCGACGGGTACAAAATGCTGCTCGAGCTGCTCGGCCAGGGCGCGGCGAAGCTGCGGGGCGGTCTTGAGGTTCTTCTTGGCCGCGGCATCGCGCAGGTCGTCGGAGACCTGGATGGCGACCTCGGCACCCATGTCACCCATGACGAGGGTGTCCTCTAGGTCCTCCCAAAAATCCTCGTCGACCTCGCCGCCAAAGTAAAAGACCTCGTTGAGGGCCTCGCGGCTGCGCTCAAGTCCGCGCGAGAGAGCATCGAAGAATCCCATTATGCATTCACGACCTTTCCGGTTTCGCGATCGAGTTTTTGCGAGACGACGCGACTGACGCCGTCAGCTTGCATCGAGACGCCGTAGAGGACGTCAGCGTCCTCCATAGTACGGCGCTGATGCGAGATAACCAAGAGCTGCGTATCGGAACGCAGCACGTCGAGCGCGCCGATGAGCTTGGACAGGTTGGCGTCATCGAGCGCCGCCTCGACCTCGTCCAGCACATAGAACGGCACCGTACGCGTGCGATACACGGCAAAGAGCAGGGCGAGCGCCGTCAGGCTCTTCTCGCCGCCCGACATGAGCATCATCTTGGTGATGCGCTTGCCGCGCGGCTGCGCCACGACCTCGATGCCCGTCTCGGCCGGATGCTCAGGGTCGGTCATCTCCAGATGCGCCTGGCCACCCGGGAACAGCATAGCGAAGATCTCGCGGAAGTTCGCATCGACCTTTTCGAAGGTCACCAGGAAGGCTTTACGCATCTTGCGGTCGATGGCCACGGTAATCTTGGTGAGCGCCTTGCGCGCGCTCTCCAGATCGGCCAGCTGCTCCTCGATGTAATCGGCGCGGCGCTTGAGCTGCTCGTATTCCTCCATGGCAACCTGGTTCACAGGGCCCAGGTTGTTGATCTGGCGCACGAGCTGGTTGAGCTCGCGCTCGGCGGCGTCGCGATCGGTGGGAGCAGGAAGCATGAGCGCTTCCTCAAGTACGGTGGTGCCATCGGCGGTAATGGCCTTGATGGCCGCCTCTACCTGCACCTCGAGCTTGCCGCGCGCGACCTTGAACTCGTTTTGTGTCGCCGTGGCGGCATCGACCCGCTCCTTGGCGCGGGAGACCTCGGCCTTGGCATCCTCGATGGTTTTCTTGAGCGAAGCCGAGTCTGCCTCCTCGAGTGAGGCCTGGTCACGCAGGCGCGCAGCCCAATCAGATGCACGCTCCAGCAGGGCCGAATAGCGCTCGTGCATGGGATCGACACGCAGGCGCAGCAGCTCGAGCGAGCGCGAAGCCTGACGTGTTCCGCGGATACGGCGGTCAATGCCCTCCAGGCGATGCTCCAGATCGGGCACGCGGCCCTTCAGCGAACGCAGGCGCTCGCTCGTCTGGGCCAGGCGCACCTTGGCATCGGCGAGCTTACCGGCTGCCTCGGAATCGTCACGGCGCACGCGATCGAGTTCGTCGTTGGCTTCGGCAATCTGGAGACCCAGGTCGCTTGCCTGCGCACGGGCCTCGTCGCGCGAACGGGTGAGCTCGTCAACGCGCGGGCGCGCGGCGTTCACGGCCTCGGCCGCCTGCTCGCGGCGCCTGGAGATGCGCGCACGCTCGACCTCGGCGTTGTTGGCGCTTTGCTCCAGGCGGCCAATCTCGGAGAGCAGCGAGCGGCGCTCGCCCTCAAGACGGGCGATCTCGCCGGCGGCATCACCCTCGGCGACACGCGCCTCCTCGACGGCCGCATTGGCCTCGATAACCTGGTTCGACACATGCTCAAAAACGGCAGCCAAATCGGGCTCCAGGCCTTCGAGCTCGCGAATGCGGCGCTTCCGCTCCAGGGCACCCGAGGCCTCGCCGGCATCGAGCCCCACGCGCACCAGGCCACCAAAGCTCACGCGAGCGCCATCGGGCGTCACATAGGTCACACCGTCAACGACTGGCGCCGCCAGCGCACAAGCCAAGTCATCGACCACGTAATAGCCGCCGAGCAGCGCCTCGACAATCGGGCCATAACCGGCACGCACGGACAGGCGATCAACCAGACGCGAACCGGCAGCGCCCTCGGCAGCAGCAGAGCCGCTCACACCACGCGCCACCAGCAGTGCCTCGCCCGAGGCCTTCTTTTGGTCCAAAGCCGCACGACCGGCACGCTCAAGCGTGGCGGCGTCATCAAACAACAGGGCATCGATATCGCCGGCAAGCAGCTGCTCGACCAGGCCCTCAAGCTCACGCGGCGCCTCGAGCACGTCGCCCAGGCGGCCCGTTACGTCATCGCCCAATGCCCCTACCAGACGGCTCACCAACGGCGAGCTATCGGCCATACGGGCATCGAGCTTCTTTTGGCTCGCAAGCTCAGAGCGCACCTCGGACAGCTTGTTGCGCGACTCGCTCTCACGGGCGCGCAAGTCCTTCAACGCCGCACGGGCGACCTCGGTGGCCTGGCGCGCATCGGCCTGGGCTTGGCGAGCCTGATCGAGCGCGCCGTCGAGCTCCTCGGCACGGTCGCGACGACTCTCGAGCGAGGCCGTGACCTCCTCGAGCTGCTCGTCAATCTGCTCCAGGCGCGAGGCATACATGTTGTCCTCGACCTCGGCATTGCTCAGCGAGTCTTTCACCTTGGCAAGCTCGAGCGCAGCCTTGTCGGCCACGCGCTGCACATCGCGTTGCTCGCGCGTAAGCTGCGAAATCTGATTGTCGAGCGCAACACGGCGCTCGTGGAGCTCGGCGGCGGCAGGGCCGGCGGCGTCAACGTCGTCCTGGGCCTGGATGTGCGCACCGGTCACTTCCTCAAGCTGGGCACGTGCATCCTCGAGCTCCTCGACCACGCGACGACGCTGATGCTCGGAACTCGAAATCTGGCCGCGCATATCGGACAGGCGCGACACCATATTGTGGCCCTTTTCCTCGAGCAGGCGCATATCGGAATTAATACGGCCGACCACATCTTGCATATGACGGCGCTGTTCGCCCAAGTCACCCACAAACAGGCCCTTTTCCTCGAGCATCACCTGGAGCTTCTCGAGCTCGCGCTCCTTTTCGCCCAAGCGGTACTGCGCAAGCTCCAGCTCGGCGGCACCCTCTTTGGAACGGCTCTCCAGATCGTTCCACTGCGACTGCAGCGAACGAAGCTCGTCAACGGCCAGCATCTGCGTAAGCTCGTTCGCGCGCGAGGACAGCTCTTTGTACTTGCGCGCGCGATCGACCTGACGCTCCAACGGTCGCAGCTGACGGGCAATCTCCTTATTGATGTCGCGGGCACGAGTAAGGTGCTCGTCCATCGACTTAATCTTTTTGAGCGCACGCTCCTTGCGGCGCTTGTGCTTGGAAATGCCGGCAGCCTCCTCGATAAGGACGCGGCGCTCTTCGGGACGGCTCTGCAAAATGGCATCGAGCTTGCCCTGGCTGATAATGGAATGCGTATCCTTACCCAAGCCCGAATCGTGCAAAATGTCCTGGATATCCATCAGGCGGCACGGACTCGAGTTGATGAGGTATTCGCTCTCGCCCGAACGATACATGCGGCGGGTGATGGCAACCTCATCAAAGTCGACAGGCAGCACATGGTCCGAGTTATCGAGCACCAGCGTGACCTCGGCGACGCCCACCGGCTTGCGCGCCGACGAGCCCGAGAAGATGACGTCCTCCATGGCCTGGCCGCGCAGCTGCTTGGCGCTCTGCTCACCCAGTACCCACAGAATCGAATCGGAGATATTCGATTTTCCCGAGCCGTTAGGACCGACGATGACGGTCAGGCCCGGCTCAAACGTCATATGGGCGCGGTCGGCAAACGACTTGAACCCTTTGAGCGTAAGGGACTTGAGATACACGGTTCCTCGCTTAAACGGGCTTCTTGTTGAGAATCACACCGTTGGTGGTGTAACCCATGCGGTCGAGCGCCTCGAGTGCAGCGGCTCCCTCGGCCTCTTTCTTAGAGGCGCCGGTGCCGCGGCCCTGACGGATACCGTCGACAAGCACCACGGCGGTGAAGGTGGGCGCATGTGCCGGGCCCTCGGAGCCTACCAGCTTGTATGCCGGGGGCTCGTGACCGTCTGCCTGCACGCACTCCTGCAAGAACGACTTGGGGTTCGCGGGGTGCTCGGCACGCTCGGAGGCCAAATGGGGCTTAAGCGTGCGGTGGATGAACTCCGCCGCCGCATCCCAGCCGGCATCGAGGTACAACGCACCCACGAGCGATTCATAGACGTTCTCGAGCGCCGAGTTAAGGCCGCGCGCGCCGGTACCGGTCTCGGAGGCGCCAAAGATGATGATGTCGTCGATGCCCAGCTCGTGCGAAACCTCGGACAGCGTGGCACCCGAAACAAGCGATACCTTCAGACGCGTGAGCTTGCCTTCATCGAACTCGGGATAAGACTCAAAGAGCGAACGGGCAACCACGGCGCCCAGAATGGAGTCACCCAAAAACTCAAGCCGCTCATAGCTGGCAGAGACCGGCTGCCCCTCTACTGCCGAGGGGTGGGTGAGCGCCGCGCGTAGCAGCACCTTGTTATTAAACTCATGGCCCAGGATTTCCTGAGCGCGCGTGAGTCGTTGAGATAAAGCCAAGACCTAGGCCTCCCTGGCGTTTTCGATAGCGTCGACGGCGTCGGCAACGGAGGTGAGCGACAACAGGGTCTCGTCATCGATCTCGAGGTCAAACTCGTCCTCGATGGCCGTCACCAGCTGCAGGCGCTCGAGCGAATTGGCATCGAGGTCGTCAAAAGTCGTCTCATCACTGATCTCGGCAACGTCGACGCCCAGCACGTCGGCAGCGACCTCGGCGATCTTGTCAAAGATTTCGGAGCGATCCATAGCGCATCCTCTCATAAGTCGTGGAATACAATGTGTCGCGCGGGCGGAAGCCGCATTGCAGCACGGCTCCGATTCTACCCCACGATGCATAGCTTGAGCCACGTAACGGAGCTCTTGCTAAACGATACCTTCCATGGAATTGGCAATGCTTTCGATAAGCCCGGCTCGAACGGCCTGAGCCGCGGCGAGCGTACCGTTCTTAACGGCTTCGGCCGACGTGGCGCCATGGCCAATCAAAACGACGCCGCGAAGGCCCAGCAGGATCGCGCCGCCCTTGGCATCGCCCGAGAGCTTGGCTTTCATCTGGCGCATCTGCTTTTTGATGAGCAGCGCGGCGATCTTGGTACCGAGCGAAGACATAAAGGCGCCCTTGAGCTCTTGCAGCAAAAACTTGGCAGCACCCTCGGTTGCCTTGAGCGCAATATTGCCCGACATGCCGTCGGCGACCACAACGTCAAAATTGCCCGACGTAAGATCGGTGCCCTCGCAGTTGCCCACAAAACCGGGGACCGCGGCTTTCATAGCCGGGAAGCACGCCTTGGTAAAGTTAGAACCCTTCTCGTCCTCGGTGCCGTTGCCAAGCAGGCCCACACGCGGATGTTCGATGCCCAGGACCACGCGGGCATAGGCTGCACCCATCTGGGCAAAGCGGACCATGTCGTCGACCTCGACATCGGGGTTGGCCCCCATGTCGCACAGTACCGTAAGGCCACCGGCGCGGTTGGGCAGCGCATTGGTGAGGCATGGGCGCACCGGCTGCTTCTTACCCTCTACCAAATATCTAAACGGCGTCACGTAGGCGGTGGCGGCAGCCGTCATGGCGCCGGTCGACCCCGCGGAGAAAAACGCGTCCGCGTTGCCCTTCTTAATAGCACGGCAGGCAAGCACGATCGAAGACTTACGCTTGGTCATCACGGCGCGGATGGGATCGTCGTCCATGGCGATGACATCGGGGGCCTCCAGAGCCTCCACGCGCGCGTGCGCCGCGGCAAAGGGGTTGACGATATCGGCGGGGCCAACAGCGATGACCTCGATATCGGGATCGGCGGCAAGTGCGGCCTCAATACCGTCGAGGACAACTTGGGGCTTCTCGTCTCCGCCCACAACGTCTACACAAACGCGAACGTTACTCATTTCAAGTGCTCCTTATACAAAAATGGCCGACTCATTGAGCCGGCCATTATGGTTCCAGTTGGAACGGCATCGTATCCAGAGTATACAGTTACTCGGTAACGATAACCTCGCGGTCCTTGTAGAAACCGCAGCTGGGGCACACGTGGTGCGGGAGCTTGACAGCGCCGCAACGGGGGCACGTGGACTGAGCCGCAGCCGAGATCTTCATGTTGGCGGAACGACGGGTATGGGTACGGATACGACCCTGCTTTTGTTTAGGTACGGGCATAGTGACCTTCCTTATGAACTATCCAGTGTGGCGATTACGCGCAAGTAGCGATACTACCACATTTTTACTCATCAAGATTGAGATTCTTCAATGCTGCAAATGGATTTTCCGTGGCAGCGGCCCATTCGGCCTCGGCCTGGGCGGCGCAATCGCATTGCTCGACGTTGAGATTGATGCCGCAGGTGGGGCACAGGCCGCGGCAATCGGGCTTGCAGAGCACCACAAACGGCGTGTCCATGACAACGGCGTCGTTAATGGGCTCCCCCAGATCGACAATGCGGTCCTCGCCCAAAAGCTCGTAACCGTCCTCGTAGGCCTCGGGATCCTCGGGCTCCTCAAAGAGGTAGAACTCCTCGATCTCGCCGGCGATATCAAACGAGGCGAGCTCAAGGCAGCGGTCGCATTCGCCGGTGACGTGCGCTCGAACCATGCCGGAGAGCAGAACACCGGTGCCCGCATTGGTAAAAACCACGTCGTAAGTAATGCCGTCCTGCAGCTGGTACTCTTTCTCGCCCACCATGTAGGTGGCGACATCGACCTTGCCGGTCAGCGGATACGAGTCTCCGGGAAACTCGAGCTGCTCGGAAAGATCGACGGTAACGCTCGGGAACTCAGCCATTACCACTGACCGTTCTGCTGGGCGGCGCCCTCGTTGAGCTGCTGACGGCAACGGGTAACGGTGCCGGTCAGGCTCTTGAGGTTCTCCTCGAGGTGCGTAAAGACCTGCTCGGCATAATCCTCGGCCGCATAGCGCGTCTCGCGCTCGTACTGCTGGGCACGATCACGGATATCGTCGGCCTGCTGCTGCGCCAAACGGACGATCTCCTGCTCACCGGCGATGGTGAGTGCCTGCTGCTGAGCATCGGCAATGATGGAATCGGCCTGAGCGGCGGCGGAAGCCATAAGCTCGTCGCGCTCCTTGAGGATGCGACGGGACTTCTGCCACTCCTCGGGATAGCTCATACGGATCTCGTCAAGGATGTTAAAGAAGACGTCGGCATCGATAACCTTCATCTGGGCATTCTTGCCGAACGGCGTCTTAGCCTCTTCGATGAGCCCCTCGAGCTCCTCGACAAGGCTCACGATCCTGTCGCCAGGAAAATTCTCGCCCGGCATCCGGTCTCCTTTCATAGGTAACATGTCATCGTGTTAGTTTACCACATGCCATCAGGCAATATGAAACGTCACGAAAAGCGATGTTTAAGCGCTTCGACCACATTGGGCGGCACAAACGTCGACACATCGCTTCCGAGCGATGCGATCTGACGAACCACCGAGCTCGAGATATAGCCGTACTGCGGCGCACTCATGACAAAAATGGACTCAAGCTCGTTGTCCAGGCGATAGTTGAGGTCCGCCTGCTGCAGCTCGTACTCAAAGTCGGTCATGGCGCGCAGGCCCTTGACCACAGCACCCGCACCCTGCTCACGGGCAAAATCGACCAACAGGCCGGTAAAGGGCAGTACCTCGACACCGTCAATATCGCCCAGGGCCTCGCGGGCCAACGCCACGCGCTCATCGAGCATAAAGGTGGTGCCCACGCCGTTTTTGCCCTGCGACTCCGCCACGGCGACAATCACGCTGGGAAAAATGCGGCGGGCGCGGCGGATTACATCGATGTGACCAAACGTGATGGGGTCAAACGTACCCGGAACGATCACGCGGTTGATAGTGTCATTCATGGGTATCCTCCAAAGGCACGTCCTCGTCAATATCGCTGTCATTAGCATGGTCGCACTCGTCCGCGGCCACCCAGCGCAGCAAGTCAACCGAGGTAATGCCGTAGCGTTTCTCTCGCACGGTCTCAAAACCAGCCGGATGAGCGCCCGCATCGCTTGCGGCATGCTCAAACAGGGCAAAGGCCCCTGGTGCCAGCAAGCCCTGCTGGGCAAGATTGCGCAGCAGCTCCTCGACCGGCTCGGCGCCAAAGGCATAGGGTGGATCGAGCAGGACCAGATCAAAGGGGCCGCCCGGAACACGGCCGCGCGAGGCGCTCGCCAACACATCGCCGGTAACGACGCGCCAACGCGAGCGGTCGCGACATAGCGACTCGATATTCTTAGTGATCAGTCGGGCGGCATTGCGATCGATCTCGAACGTGATGAGCGAGCGAGCGCCGCGCGAGAGCATCTCGATTCCCAGGGCACCGGAGCCGCCAAAGGCATCCAGCACGCGAACCTCGTCCAGATCGAAATCGAATGCCGACATGACCATGGACGCACATGCCTCGCGCACGCGGTCGGTCGTGGGACGGGTGACATCGCGCCCACGCGGCTCTTCGATCTTGCGGCCGCGCCATTCACCGCCGATGATTCTCATCCTCCGCTGACCTCCTTGAAGATATGTCGATAACGCGTGGCGACCGCATCGCGCAAGGGACGCGTCGCCACGGAGTCAAGGTTGCAAGCATACCGCAAGAGCTCGACCGCGTCCAAATGGGCCCATTCGATAAGATCCTCGTCGGCGTCCAGGTCCACAAAACGCAGGGTCACACCGCCATGTTGGCGATAACCCAAGATTTCGCCCTCGTGGCGCAAACGCAGGTCCATCTGCGCAAGTGCAAAACCGTCAGAGGTCTTTTCGAGCGCCCGCAGGCGGTCTTGCGCAGCAGACACACCGCCATTGCCCTTGGAATGCGTCATGACCAGGCACGTGCCCGACACGCTGCCGCGGCCCACGCGGCCTCTAAGCTGATGCAGGGCCGCCAAGCCAAAGCGCTCGCCGTTCTCGATAACCATGACGGTGGCGTTGGGCACGTCGACGCCCACCTCGACCACCGTAGTCGAGACGAGCACGTCGATCTCGCCGCGCTTAAAGGCGTCGATCACGCGGTCCTTCTCCCCCGCCGGCATGCGGCCGTGAAGACGCTCGACGGAAAGCCCCGGCAATGCCAGACGCAGGCGGTCGAGCTCGGTCGCGGTGTCGTGCAACGGCACGGGCACCGTCACGCGACCTTCATCGTCGCGAGCAATGCCGGGAACGTCTTCCAAATCGTCCGCGGAGTCACTCGGCTCCACAAGCGGGCAGATAACGTAAGCCTGCTGTCCTTGAGCATGCGCCTCGCGAATGGCACCGTAGGCCAGGTCGCGGCTCGACTCGGTGAGCACGCGCGTCGAGACGCCGGCCCCGGGAACGGGGCGATGACGAATGATGGACGTGTCCAGGTCGCCATAGACCGAAAGCGCCAGTGTGCGCGGAATAGGCGTGGCCGTCATAACGAGCAAGTCCGCACCTGGGCCTTTGGCACGCAGGGCATTGCGCTGCCCCACGCCAAACCGATGCTGCTCGTCGATAACGACGAGTGAAAGATGTTTAAACGTTACGTTATCCGAAAGGACCGCATGGGTACCAAAGAGCACATCGAGCTCACCAGACTGCAGCTGTGCATGGATGCGCTCGCGCTCGGCGGCCGGGGTAGCACCCGTCAGGAGCGCCCAGGACATACCGGCCTGCGAGAGCAAAGGACCGGTCTTATCGGCATATTGACGCGCCAGCACGCCCGTGGGTGCCATGACGCAGGACTGGGTACCCGAATCGGCCGCGACTGCCAGCGCGCAGGCGGCGACGGCGGTCTTGCCGGTACCGACATCGCCCAGCAGCAAGCGGTTCATCACGTGGTCGCCATCGCACATGTCATGCAGGATGTCTTGGAACGCGGCCTCCTGCTCGTCGCTCAGCGAAAACGGCAGGGCCCGCCTAAGCGCCGTCAAATGACCACCCGCGGTATGGGTGTAGGGAACCACCTCGACCATACCGCCGTCGTTGCGCAGACGAAGCGCCAGCTGAAGATAGAGGCATTCCTCATAGGCAAGCCGTGCGCGCGCGATATCGCGCTCGGCCATACTCGAGGGAAAGTGAATCGAACGCAGCGCACGGGCGCTGCTCATAAGGCGGCGCTTGGCGCGCAGGGGCGCGGGAATCGGGTCGAAGGGATTGCCGACAATCTCGAGCGCGCCGCTCACGATACGGCGCATCCAAGCCTGGCTCACACCGTCGCTCACATAGTGAACCGGAAGGATGGTGCCCGCGGCACGCTCGTCCTCGAGCTTTTCGAAATGCGGCGAGGCCATCTGCTTAAAGCCGTAGGCAAATTCGACCTTACCCATCACGGCCAGGCGGTCGCCCTGCTTGAGCTGCTGGGCAATCCAGGGCTGGCGGAAAAAAGCGACTTGCAGCACGCCCGTCTCGTCCACAAGCGAGACCTCGGTAACCTGCATACGCGGGCGGGGCTGCTTTTGAACGATACGATCGACCGTGGCGACGATCGTGCACACCGTACCGATAGGCGCCATCTCGATGGACCAGGAGCGTGTAAAGTCCAGATATCGATGAGGGATATGGAGAAGGAGGTCCCCCACCGTCCTAATTCCCAGACGGCGAAGGGCCTCCTCACGTTTACCCGAAACATATTTGAGTCGCGCGATATCCTCGTCGAGCGCATTGCTCTGGGCAAAGCGCTCCGAGACGCGCGGCACGGAGCACAGCTCGGACATGGGCAGATGCCTACTCGATCGAGAAGATCACGGGATAGAGCGGCTGCTCGCCACGATGGGCGTCAATCTCCAGGTCGGGCTGAGCCTCCTCGATGGCGTCGACGATCTCCTGGAAGGCCTCATCGGACAGCTCCTCGCCGGCCAGAATCGTCAGCGCGTCGCCCTCCTCTTCCTCCTGCATGCGGTTGATGCAGTCGAGCGTGACCTGCTTCACATCGGAGCCGACCACGTCGATGGAGCCGGCAATGATACCCATGACGTCACCGGAGTGAATCGGCGAGCCGTCAGAGGCGCTGGAATCGCGCACGGCACGGGTGACCTCGCCATCGCGAACCTCGCTGATGGCATCGACCATGGCGGCGACGGCGTCCTCGAGCTCGGAATCGGGCAGCACCGCGAACAGAGCGGAGAACGCCTGCGGAACGGTCTTGGTGGGAACCACGGCGACCTTTTTGTCGGTGCAGGCAGAAGCGGCAGCCTCGGCAGCCATACGGATATTGCCGTTATTGGGCAGGATGATGACCGAAGTCGCGTTGACCTGGTCCACCGCGCCCAGCAGGTCGGCGGTCGAGGGGTTCATGGTCTGGCCACCCGAAACGACCACGTCGACGCCGAGGGACTTGAGGATGTCGGCCTCACCGGAACCGGCGGCAACGGCGACAAAACCCAGGGCCTTGGCGGGCTCGGCGGCCTTTTGCTGGTCCTCGTGGATCTTAGCGGTACGGTCGTGGGCCTCCATCTCCATGTTGTGGATAAAGACCTCGTAGATCTGGCCAAGCTGCAGCATGTGCTCGAGCACCAGGTTGGGGGTGTTGGAGTGCACGTGGATCTTGTAGTCGGGGTAGGCGCCCACGAGCAGCTCGCAGTCGCCCATGGAACCCAGGAACTTAAGGCACTCGTCCTCGTCAAACGGGGCGTCGGCCTTAAAGAGGAACTCGTTGCAGTAGCGGAACTCCGAGCCCTCCCAGTCGTCGTTGGCCTCGATCTCGACGCGACCGAGGGCCGCATCGCGGGCAGAGCCAGCGGAATCAAACGTGGTGGAGAAATCCTCGACAACGGTGCTGCGGCCCAGAGCAGCGGCAACGAAGTTTTCCAGGAAGATGGCGAAGCCAAAGGCGCCGGAGTCGACCACGCCGTTCTCCTTCAGAACGGGCAGCAGGTCGGGCGTGCGAGCCACAGACTGGTAGGCCTCGACGACGATGGCGTCGAGCGCGTCCTCGGCCGAGAACTTCTTCTTCTCGCACTCGTCGGCCTTGGTCGAGACGTCGCGCAGGACCGTAAGAATCGTGCCCTCGATGGGCTTGCGGACGGCCTGGAAGGCGACCTTGACGGCGCGACGGAAAGCATGCGCGATGTCGGCAGACGTGATGGGCTCATCGACAGAGACGAGCCCCTCGGCCACGCCGCGCAGGATCTGCGAGGTGATAACGCCGGAGTTGCCGCGGGCGCCCATGAGGGAGCCGTGGGTGATGGCGCCGGCGATGGCCTCCATATCGGCATCGGCGGGAAGGGCGGAAAGCTCCTTGGTCACCGAGGCGAGCGTGAGCGACATGTTGGTGCCGGTGTCGCCGTCGGGCACGGGAAAGACGTTGAGTTTATTGATCTCCTCGGCCTTGTCGGAAACGGCAGCCGCAGCGATCGGAAAACAGGTGCGAATGGTCTTTACAATCATGAGTATTTGAATCTCCGTTTTCGGATGCTAGTTCAGACGGCTCTTGAGCGCGTCGATGTGAATGCCGATCTTAAGGCTGGCGGGATCGATCTGGGCGATCTCCTGCAGGGTGAAAGCAACGGAGCTCGAAAGATTGTGGCAGACGGACTTCATGTTGACGCCGTTCTCGAGCACGACGTGAAGGTCGACCGTAAGGCCGTTCTCGTCGGCGGAGACAAGCACGCCCTTGCGGAGGCGCTGACCGGCAAGCAGGCGCACGCTCTCGGCGCCTTGGAGCTGCTCGGCCATACCGACGACGCCATAGCACGTCATCGCGGCATAACCGGCAATATCGGCAATAACGTCGTTCGAGACGCTCAGGCTGCCGTTAATGGTCTCAGACACAAGAATCTCCTTATCTGGTGCTCGCGGCACCATGTCGTGGGAGCAATCATTGCAATATTCTACAACGACCGCGCCATGTTGAGGTGGTGGGTCGCGGGATTACATCCTCGACACGAAATGTTGATATGGCAACGTTTGCGTTAAGCAATCGCGGCATGAAAAAACCCGCCGCAAAAGCGACGGGTTTTACAATCTGGCTCCCCGGGTAGGACTCGAACCTACAACAGCGCGGTTAACAGCCGCGTGCTCTACCATTGAGCTACCGAGGAATTTAAAGCCCAGCAGATTGGGCTGAGAAATTCTGGCTCCCCGGGTAGGACTCGAACCTACAACAGCGCGGTTAACAGCCGCGTGCTCTACCATTGAGCTACCGAGGAATAGGTGCATGCTCTCAAGCAACGAAGTTTATTATACGGACGAATCAGCTCAGGGCAAGAACTTTTTTGAGAAATTTTCCGACCCAGTCATTGGGGACGTTCTTAAACGACTAGTCATTCAAGAACGTCCCCAACGACTAATCAACCAGACGCCCAGGGTAGTCTTTTTGGGACGGGGCTTTTTTAGCTACCCAATCTGGGGCCTTTAAAGCTTGAGCCGCTCATTGAGATAGGGCAGCTAAAAAAGCCCCGTCCCAAAAAGACTACCCGTGCCCTAACTGCCGGCCCTTGTTACATGAAAGCGCCCTCAAGCGGATGTGCTTGAGGGCGCCTCTTGCTTGCGAGGTTAAGACTCAATGTAGTCTTTGAGCTTGCTGGAGCGGCTGGGGTGGCGGAGCTTGGCCAGGGTCTTGGACTCGATCTGGCGGATGCGCTCGCGCGTGACACCAAACTCGCGGCCGACTTCCTCGAGCGTGCGGGGATGTCCGTCGACAAGTCCAAAGCGCAGCTCAATAACCTTGCGCTCACGATCGGCAAGTGAGTCGAGCACCTGGGTGAGCTGCTCCTGCAGCATGGAGAAACTGGCGGCATCGGGCGGAACGATGGCCTGGGAGTCCTCGATAAAGTCGCCCAGCTGGGAATCCTCTTCCTCGCCGATAGGAGTCTCGAGCGACACGGGCTCCTGCGAGATCTTCTGAATCTCGCGGACGCGGTCGGCACTCATGTCCATCTCGGCACCGATCTCCTCGGGGGTCGGGTCGCGACCCAGATCCTGGAGGAGCTGGCGCTGCACGCGGACAAGCTTGTTGATGGTCTCGACCATGTGCACGGGAATACGGATGGTACGGGCCTGGTCGGCGATAGCGCGCGTGATGGCCTGACGGATCCACCACGTGGCGTACGTGGAGAACTTGAAGCCCTTCTGGTAGTCGAACTTCTCGACGGCGCGAATCAGACCGAGGTTGCCCTCCTGGATCAGATCCAGGAACAGCATGCCGCGACCGACGTAGCGCTTGGCGATGGAGACGACCAGACGGAGGTTGGCGCTGATGAGCGCCTGCTTGGCCTCGAGGCCCACGTTCTCGATACGAGTCAGACGACGCATCTCGGCGCGAGTGAGCTCGATCTCGCCCGCCTCGGCGGCCTCGAGCTTCTCGGTGGCCTCGAGACCGGCCTCGATCTTCATGGCCAGATCGACCTCTTCAGAGGCAGTCAGCAGGTCGACCTTGCCGATCTCCTTAAGGTACATACGAACCGGGTCACCGGTCAGCATCACCGTGGAGGCATCGATGCCACGCACGCGAGAACGCGAACGGGACGTGCGGACGGTGCGCTTCTTTTTGCTCTTGCAAGAACCCATCTCGGCATCGGCCTGACGGGCCATCTTAAGCTCATGATCGTCGAGCGAGCCGGAATCGTGCTCCTCGTCGTCATCGAAATCGTCGGTATCGTTATCGTCATCGTCGACGTCCATGGGGGCGTCGTCGTTTCCGCTCGCGGAGATAATCTGGATGCCGCTGTTGCGCAGCGCGGAATAGACCGCGTTGAGCTGCTCGTCAGAAACATCGATATCCTTCAGGACGACCTGGATCTCGTCCTCGGTTACCGAAGTCCTGTTTGAGCCGTTGCCCATGAGCTTAGCAACGTAGGATTCCAGCCCAGTACCCGTGCTCTCAGTCTTATTTGGCACAGATTCTCCCTTCGTAGTCCACAGGACACATTACTTTAGCACACACTTACACGTCTATACCCAAAATTCAGACTGGATATAGCAGATAACATGCCGATTGACCACAACATCTAGGCCTGATCGGGACCCGCGGCCTCCAAACCAATCAACCGGAACGGATCGGCCACGCCGCCAATCGACTTCTGGAGCTCGCGCTGGCGCAAAGAATCCTGCGCGGCCTGCATGGTCAATGCACGGCGCGCGTCATCGTCGAGCGACCGGTCCTGGCGCAGCTTGGCCTGGGCAGCCCGCATACGGCGCTTGATGGTGTAAAGCTCAAGCGTATCGAGCATAAAGACGATGTTCGTCTCGGTGGGGTGCTTGCTCGTCGCCGAGATGCGCCCGGCGCTGACAAGCGAAGCCGCCTCGGGACACACCGCGCGCGCGGCGTCCATGCACGCCGCGGGATCGGTGCCCGGCGGCGTCGCGAGCACGGCCCACGCGATGGACTCGTGACGGGGATCTACCCACTCGATCGAGCAGATGCGATCGGCGTACGTGCGGAATAGGTCGGGGTAGCTGGTGAGCATCGTCAACAGCTCGCGCTCCCCCGCCAGAGACTTCCGCTCCAGATCGGTCAGCACGATCGGCGTCGCCGGAACGGAAGCGGTCGAAGCAGACCCCGCGGGCGCCGCGTCCATGCCAGCAGGCACATCGATCGGCGGCATATCGTCGACGACCTCGACCGGCGCGGCCCCGTAGGCCTCGAGCGGCACATAGTCGTACGGTTCCTCCTCGACCGGTGCGGATACCGGCGGCGTCGTCCCCGACGCCCAGGCGCCGCGAGATGCCCCCTGCGGACCGGACACCCGACCGCCCGCGCCTCCTGCGCGCTCGGCCTGTGCCCGCTGGCGCTCGTAGTTCTGCTCGCGACGACGCTCGGCGTCCTCGCGTTTGGCGACATCGCGAAACACACGGCCCGAGCTCGAGCGTACCGTCTCCAAATCCAGGCCCAGAAGGTCGGCTATCTGGATAAAGTACGTATCGATCATGTAGCTATCGCGCAGCGGATAGATGAGCGTCAGCGCATCCTCGAGCGCCTTGGCGCGACCGCCCGGCGTGGTAATGTCGCTCGACTCCTGCAGTGAGCGGTACACAAAGTCCATGAGGGGCTCGGCGGCGTCGATACGCGCCTGCAGTGCCTCGCCACCATGCGCGGAGATGAACTCCATGGGGTCGTTGCCGTCGGGAAGCACCACGCAACGCAGGTCCATCGAGTCCTGCTCGATAAACTGAATCGCGCGGCGCGCGGCCTTTTGACCGGCGGCGTCACCATCGAACATATACACAATGCGCTTGGCAAAACGGGTGAGCGTCTTTACGTGATGTTCCGTCAGCGCCGTGCCCAGCGTGGCGACGACGTTTTTGATCCCCGCCTCCCAGCAGGCGATGCAGTCGGTATATCCCTCCACCACGATGGCGGTATCCTGCGCGACGATAAACTCCTTGGCCCAGTTAAAGCCGTAGAGGTTTCTCTTTTTATGAAACACGCTCGTCTCGGCGGTGTTGAGGTACTTGGGTTGGCCGTCGCCCATAATACGACCGCCAAAGGCGATGTTATGACCCTGTTCGTCAAAGATGGGAAACATCACACGGTCGTAAAAACGATCGGCAAGCTGTCCGCGCCCGCGGCTCACGGCCACGTTGGCGTCGATCATCTCCTGCGGGGTAAAGCCCTTCTGCGACAGATGGGCCACCAACATATTGCGACCCGGCGCAAAGCCCAGGCAGTAGCGACGGCAGACGTCGCCACCCATACCGCGGCTGGCAAAGTACTCGCGCGGACGGCTGTCCTTACCGCGCATGAGCATGGTGTGATAGAACTGGGCCGTCTCGGCGCACAGGTCATAGATGCGGGCGCGCTTGGTGCCGCGATCGCGCTGCGCGCCGGTATCGTGCAGCTCAATGCCGGCACGATCGGCCAGGTAACGAATCGACTCGGGAAAGCTCAGGTTCTCGCGCTTCATGATGTAGGTGAAGACGTCGCCGCCCTCGCCACAGCCAAAGCAGTGCCACACCTGCGTAGCGGGGATAATGTGAAACGATGGGGTCTTTTCGCCATGGAAGGGGCAGCAACCCCAAAACTCATGGCCGCGGGACTTGAGCTCAACCGTTTCCTGCACAATGGCAACCAGGTCGGACGCAGCGCGCACCTGGTCTTTCTCCTCATCGCTAATCACGGATGCCCACCCCCTGCTCACCCAAGTTATGACGGATGTCGTCAATATTACCCTCGACGGTCGCGATAAGCTCGTCCAGCGAATCAAACACGCGCGAAGGACGCAGCCAACGCGTAAACGCCAACGAAACCGAACGTCCATACAGGTCGCCCGCATACCCGATCAAGTTGGCCTCGAGATGCGCCGAGGCGGCATCGTCGGCATACGTCGGCGGCAGGCCCACGTTGACGGCAGCGGGCCACACGGTATCGTCGACCAGCACAAGGCCCTCGTAGACGCCATCGGCAGGCAGCTGAATTCCGTTTGGCACCAGCAGGTTTGCCGTAGGAAATCCCATATCGGAGCCCTCGTGGCGACCGCGAATCACGCCACCGCGCACCATATAGGGACGGCCGAGTAGATCGGCCGCCAGCTCAACGTGGCCCAAGCTCAGCTCACGTCGAATGCGGGTGGCGCAGATAGCCTCGCCGCCTTCGCACAGCAAATTGTGCCCATACACGTCAACACCGCGCTCAGCGCCCCATGCCTGCATCTCGGCAACGCCCGAGGCGCCGCCGCGGCCCAGCCTAAAATCGCTGCCAACGCGAATGGAGCGAATGTCGACAGCATGCGCCAACAGCTCAAGAAAGCCCACGTGGTCGAGCGACGCTACCGCAGGCGTAAAGGGAACAGCCACCACGGCATCGACCCCAGTCTGAGCCAGGGCATGCAGGCGGTCGGCCGTCGTCATCAATTTTTGAGCGGGCACAGGGCTCACCACAACATCTGGATCAGGGTCAAACGTTACGACTACCGCTTTGCAGCCGTGGACGCGCGCATCGCGAATGACCGCGTCGATCAGCTCACGATGTCCCCTATGCACGCCATCGAACACGCCGATGGCAATCGAGGCGGCACCCATAGACTCGCAGTCACCAAAAGCATCAGCCAAAACGATGCGGGCCTCCGCCGCCGCGCCCACAAAAAATGTGCGCGCGAGCTCGCGAGGGTCCATCATCATCGAACACCGCCGATCGCCTGCGGAAAGACGTGCTCCATCACAAAGCGACCATCCTCGATACGAGCCAAAGCCTTGAGCCCGCCATCGAGCACCAGCGCAAACGGTGCCTTCGACGCATCGAAGCCGGCGAGCGCGCGATCAATAGGAATACGACGACCGCACAGCAGATCTTCCGCAAGATTGCCCGGCAAGTCGACACGCGTGGCGCCGAGGGCCGCAATGGGGTCCAAGGCAAAGCCGGCAGCGGACTCGGCAGAAAGTTCCTCGACCGCATGGCAGGCACCGATGGAGACAATGCCGGAAGCGGTACGGCGCAGCGCGGAAATATGCGCGGCACTATCGCAGGCACGACCCAGGTCGCGAGCGAGCGCACGGATATAGGTGCCCTTGCTCACCGAGAAGGCAACGGTCCAAATGCAGGAATCGCCCTCGCCACTCACGGCGATCAGGTCGGCAGAATATACCTCGACCGGGCGCGCAGGCAACTCAACGGCATTGCCCTCACGTGCAGACTTATAGGCGCGCACGCCGTTGACCGAAATAGCCGAAAACGCCGGCGGGACCCGCATCTGAGGGCCCAGCATGGCGCTCAAGCGCTCACGGGCATAGGCCGGATCGCGCAGCTCGGGTGCAATGGCAACAGTACGGACGGCCTCACCTTCCGCATCGTCGGTATTGGTCTCGGCGCCAAACGAGATATCGGCGACGTAACTTTTGGTATCCAAGGTAAGCATGCCCAGCAGACGCGTAGCCTGGCCCACGCCCACCACCATGACACCCGACGCCATGGGGTCGAGCGTGCCGGCATGACCGACGCGCCGCTCATGGAGGGCGCGCCGGCACCGCGAAACCACATCGTGGGACGTGCAGCCCACCGGTTTATCGACGGCGAGCAGCATATTCAATTGAGAAGGCGTACGACGAGCCATGTACCATCCAAAAAGTTAAAGCTCGACGGTCACCGAAGCGGGATCCTCCCCCACCAGCTCGGCCAGCATGGGAAGTGCCGCGGTGAGCGTCTCGAAAATCGTTCCGTTATTGGTAAAGCCGGCAGCAGCGTGATGTCCGCCTCCGCCAAAGTTGGCCGCAATCTCGGAGACATCCATGTCGCCCTTGGAGCGCAGGTTTCCGCGCACCTTGGTATCGCCCTCGATGCCCTTAAGGAACAGGCAGACCTCGACACCCATCACCGAGCGCACCACATCGACCAAGCCGTCGCACTCATCCGAGGTGACGCCACATTCCTTAAGGTCGCTTTCGTACGCGTAGCTATACGCCACGCGCCCGTGCGCGACCGTCTTGATGCGGCCCATGACGATGGACTTGAGGTGCAAGAACTCGACGCGCATGCTCTGATAGACCTCGAGCGCGACACGCGCCGGGTCGGCACCGTGCGCCACCAGGCGCGAAGCCGCATGGAACGCAGCGGCATCGGCATTCTGATACTGAAAACGACCGGTATCGGTAACCAGGCCACAGAGCAGACAGGTGGCGATGCGATCGCGAACGACAATGCCGCAATCATCCAGAAAGCGGTCGATGATCATGGCGCACGCCGCAGCATCGACACGCCTCAGGCTTACCTCGGCAAACTCCTCGCGCGCCGGATGGTGGTCAAAGCACACCACATGTTTGGAGCGGCGGAGCACGTCGGCCGAGTTGTTCAGACGCTCGACAACCGGCACATCCACCGAGATAAACAGGTCGGGATCGCCCGTAAAGCTCGAAGCCGGCACCAGACGATCGGCGCCTTCCATAAAGCGGTAAATACGCGGAACGGGATCGTCGTCTGCGAGCAGCAGCGCGATGTCCTTGTCGGGGAACGCCTTCATGAGCGAGAGGCCCAGGCCCAACACGGAGCCCAAGGCATCGCCGTCGGGAGAGGTATGACCCGAGATCGCAATGGAGGACGCACCCTCGATAAGCTCGAGGATGCGTCGTTTAATATCTGCAGACTCGCACGAGACGAGGTCGGCGGAATTAGTCATCTAAAGCTGCCTCCTGGGCGGCATCCGTTATGGGATAGCCGTCCTCGTCCTTTTCGATCGCCAGCGTGGCCGGGACATTCTCCAGCGCACGCGTAATGCGCTCGGCCTCATCGGTCGAGCGATCGATGCGAAAATCGAGCTCGGGCGTGACGCGCCAGTCGAGCGAGCGAGCCAACAGGCTGCGAATGCGGCCCTTGGCGCTGGCGAGCGCCTCCATGACCTCATCGTAGCGGCTCGCATCGCACGACACGTACACGCGCGCGAACGAACGGTCCACCGCGACCTCGACCGCGGTCAGGGTGACCAGGTCGAGACGCGGATCGGAAACCTCAAAGAGAAGGATATAACCGAGCTTCTCGCGAAGCTGCTCGCCCAGACGGCGGGTTGCCTGCGTTTGCTTCATAGCGCTACCCCCTACTCGGTACGGGCAACCTGGTCGATACGGTAACCCTCGATCTGGTCTCCGGGCTTGATGTCCTGGAAGTTCTCCAGGCCAATGCCGCCCTCGGAACCGCTCTTGAGGCTCTTGGCCTCGTCCTTGTAGTGGCGCATCGAGGCGATCTTACCGTTAAAGACAACGATGCCGTCGCGCACCAGGCGCACGGAATCGGTCGCGGCGATCTCGCCCTCCTCGACGCGGACACCGGCGGCGATACCGACTTTGGGCACCTTAAAGGTGTCCAGGACGGTCGCGGTACCCGTGGAGACCTCGACCTCGGTGGGCTTGAGCATGCCGATACGGGCAGCGTCGAGCTCCTCGAGGCACTTGTAGATAACGTCGTAGCAACGAATCTCGACGCCCTCGCGCTCGGCAGCGGAGCGAGCCTTACCGTCGGGACGCACGCCAAAGCCAATGATGATGGCGTTGGAGGCGTCGGCCAGGACGACGTCGGTCTCATTGATGGCACCGACCGCGGAGTGGATCGTGTTGATGCGGACCTCGGACTGATCCATCTTGTCGAGCGAGTCCTGAAGGGCCTCGATGGAGCCCTGGACGTCGGCCTTGATGATCAGGTTGAGCTCCTTGACCTCGGCATCGGCGATGGTCTCGAAGAGGTTCTCGAGCGTGACGTGCTTCACGCGGCTCTGCTCCTCGATGCGGGCCTTGAGCGAGCGCTCATCGGCCAGGGCGCGCGCCTCGCGCTCGTCCTCGAACACGCGGAACTCGTCGCCGGCGTTGGGGACGGACTGCAGGCCCAGGATCTCGACGGCGTCGGAGGGACCGGCCTCGGTGACAGCGCGGCCCTTGGGGTCGAGCATGGCGCGAACGCGGCCATAGGTAAGGCCGGCGACCAGCGTATCGCCCACGTGCAGGGTACCGCGGGTCACGAGCACGGTAGCGACCGAGCCGCGGCCCTTGTCGAGCTTGGCCTCGAGGACGTTGCCCGAAGCGAAGGTATCGGGATTGGCCTTGAGCTCGAGCACGTCGGCCTGGAGCAGCACGGTCTCCAGAAGGTCGTCGATACCGATCTTCTGCTTGGCCGAGATGTTGACGAACATGTTCTGTCCGCCCCACTCCTCGGGGATAACGCCGTACTCGGTGAGTTCCTGGCGCACGCGGTCAGGGTTGGCGCCGGGCTTATCGATCTTGTTGACGGCGACGACGATGGGAACGCCGGCGGCCTTGGCGTGGTTGATCGACTCGACCGTCTGGGGCATGACGCCGTCGTCGGCGGCGACGATCAGGATGACGATGTCGGTCACCTTGGCGCCACGGGCACGCATGGCCGTAAAGGTAGCGTGGCCCGGGGTATCGATGAAGGTGATCTTGCGGTCGTTGATCATGACCTGCGATGCGCCGATGGCCTGGGTAATGCCGCCAGCCTCGCCGGCAGCGACGCCGGTGTGGCGGATGGCGTCGAGCAGGCTCGTCTTGCCGTGGTCGACGTGACCCATGACGGTGACGACCGGGGCGCGGGGCTTAAGGTCGGCGGGATCGTCGTAGAACGAGAAGGTGTTCTCCTCCTCGGGGGTGATGATCCTGATCTGACGGCCCAAGTCGTCGGCAACGAGCTCGACAAGGTCGTCGGACATGGACTGCGTCATGGTGAGCGGCGTGCCCAGCAGGAACAGGCGCTTGATGATGTCGTTGGCCGGAACGTCGAGCGCCTCGGCAAGCTCCTGGACGGTAACGCCCTGGGAGACCTTGATGGCGTCGAGCTCCTCGGGGTTCACGCCCTGGGCCAGCGCCTCCTCAATCTTGCGCTCCTCCTGAGCCCTAGCGGCCTCGCGCTCGCGCTTCTCCTTGCGCTTCTTGCGGCGACCGGTGGACTCGCGAGAGGCCTCCTCGACGGCGGCACGGGCCTCCTCGAGAACCTTCTCGCGGCTGTACTCCTCGGCCTCGCGCGCCATGCGGCTGTAGTGGTCCTCTTCGCTGTTGTGACCACCCTTGCGCTTCTTGCCCTTGCCCTGCTTATCGGGGTTGGGAAAATCCATGCCGGCAGCGACATTGTTGCTGGCGTTGGTGCGATGGCTGTGCGGGCGGTTCTCGGAGGCGTTGCGGTCGTTGCGACGGCCGCCACGACGATCGCTGTTGCCACCGCGACGGTTGCCGCGCTCGGCCTTGGCCTTGTCCTCGGCGTCCTTCTTCTCCTTGAGCACGGTCTCCTGTGCGGCGATCTGATCGAGCAGCGAACGGAAGCGCGAACCGGAGTCGGAAGCGGGAACGGCGCGGCGCTGGGCCTCGCGAGCAGCCTCCTCCTTCTCGCGGGCAAGGCGCTCCTGCTCGGCCTTCTTCTTGGCCTCGGCCTCGGCACGGGCTGCCTCCTCGGCGGCCTGGGCGGCGGCAAACTGGCGGCGCTCCTCCTCGCGTGCCTTCTCGGCGGCGATGCGCTCGCGCTCGGCCTCGGCGGCGCGCGCTGCCTCCTCGGCGGCGGCAGCCTCCTCCTCGGCCTGCTTGGCGGCCTCGACTTCCTGGGCGCGGGCCTCGATCACCGAGGCAAGCTGCTTGCGGACCATGGCAACATAAGCGTCCTCCAGCGCGGAGGAAGCAGACTTAGCGGGAATCTTCATTTCGGCGAGGTGACCCATCAGTTCCTTGGAGGTCATGCCGAACTCTTTGGCCAGGGTGGAAACACGGACTTTAGCCATATGACTTCACCTACCCTTTCTGGCACCTTGGGTGCCTAGAGACTGAACGAGCGTGGGATGTGCGCCGGAACCTGTCCAGCGCAACCGCGCGCTAGATCAGGTCCTCCGCATCATCGAAGGCGTCGGTGTCGTGGACACCGCAGAAACGGGAACCGGGACGGGCCTGGTTGCGGCACTGGATGCCGTCCTCGGACACGTACTCGCAACGACGGGCGTCGTCATCCTCCTCGTCACCGATCAGGTCAGCGGCAGGCTCCTCGTGAACGGGAACGTTCTTGAGGATGTCGGCGGCAAGGGTCTCGGACTTAATGTCGATGTGCCAGCCGGTCAGGCGTGCGGCCAGGCGGGCGTTCTGGCCCTCCTTGCCAATGGCGAGCGAAAGCTGGTCGTCGGGCACAATGACGCCGGCATAGGCCTTCTCCTCGTCGATAAGGACGCGAGTGACCTTGGCGGGCGACAGGGCGTTGGCGACGTAGACGGCCGGATCGGCATCCCAAAGGATGACGTCGACGCGCTCACCGCGCAGCTCACCCACGACGGCGCGCACACGGCTGCCCTTGGGGCCGACGCAGGCGCCCACGGGATCCAGGCGGTCATCGAGCGAGTGGACGGCGACCTTGGAGCGCTGGCCGGGCTCGCGGGCGATCGACTTGATCTGGACGGTGCCCTCATAGATCTCGGGCACCTCCTGCTCAAACAGACGACGCATGAGCTCGGGGTGGGTACGCGAGATAACGATCGGCGGACGGCTGTGCTCGCCGCGGACCGGCGGAAGCGTGGAGTTGGGGTCGCGAACGTCAATAATCACGGCCTTGATGTGCTGGTTGTGCAGATAGCGCTCGCCCATGGGGCGCTCGTTGCGCTCGTTCTCGTAGCGGCGCTGATCAAAGTGCGGAAGCTCGGCCTCGACGCCTTCGCGGATCTTGACGATCGTAAAGTCGGGTGTGGACTGTAGCACGGTACCGCTGATGAGGTCGCCGATACGGCCGGAGAACTCCTCGTAGATCTGCTCGCGGGCGGAGTTGCGCACGATGGCGTTGATCTCGGCCTTGGCATGCTGGGCGGCGATACGGCTGGTGTTCTTGGGGGTGACGTCGATTTCCTCGAACTCGGTGAAGTTGCCCTCCTCGTCCATGGAATCGTCGATCGGCTCAAGGCGGTAGACATAGATCTTGCCGGTGGTGCGGTCGATGGTCACCTTGGCGCCCCACTCAAGATGCAGGATCTCGGCATAGCTCTTGGCGAGTGACTGCTCCAGGCGGTCGATCAGGTAGAGCTGGTCGATGTGCTTCTCCTGGCAAAGCTCCATCAGGGCGGACATCATGTCGGATGCTGCCATGTTAGTTTCCTTCCTTCGCGGGCTTGAAGTCATAGACGGGCTTCAACTTACACTTTTTAACATCGGAAAAATCGAGGGTGACAGACTCGCCGTCCTCGAGCTCGAGGGTTACGTTGGTCTCGGTCGCGGCGGCAATCTTGCCGGAGTACTTGCGACGGCCCTCGGTGGCGGTGGAGGAAAGCTCGCAGTCCTCGCCCACAAAGCGGGCAAAGTCACGCGGACGGCGCAGCGGGCGCGCCATACCCGCGCTCGACACCTCGAGCGTATAGCTCGAAGAGATGGGGTCGAGCTCCTCGATCACGTCGCCGACCCACTTGGTGTTGGCCGTGACGTCGTTGAGCGACAGGCTCTGACCCTCGGCACCCTCGATACGCACACGCACGCAGGGGGCCTTGGTGGCACCCACGAGCTCAACGTCGACAATATCGACATCGTGCTGGGGAGCGACGGCCTCGAGCGCGTCGATGATCGCCTGCTCGGTCTTGGTCTTGACCATTGCGGCACCTCCATCCATACAAAAAAGAAGCGGGGCCGAAACCCCACTTCTTTCAATTACAACTTCATTTGCAAGCAAACTATACCAATACCTGCGAAAACGTGCAACTATCTCATAAACCCGCAGGTCAGCGTGGCCACAGCATCTCCACAAGAAATGGATAATTGGGTGTAGTCGCAAGTATCCATATCCAAAAAGAGGGACGACCCAGCCGGATCGTCCCTCGTCTATTGTGCATCAACTATATGCGCAAGGTTTACTTAACCACCAGGTTGACCAGCTTGCCGGGCACGCAGATGGCCTTGACGACCGTCTTGCCCTCGAGCCACTTGGCAACAGCGGCCTCGGCGGCAGCCTGCATCTCCTCGTTGGAGGCATTGCGGGCCACATCGATGCGGCCGCGGACCTTACCGAGCACCTGGACCACGATCTGCACCGTGTCCTCGATGGACTCGGCCAGGTCAAACTCGGGCCAGGAGGCGGTGTAGGCGTTGCCCTCGCAGCCGAGTGCCTCGTGCCACAGCTCGTCGGCCCAGAACGGGCAGATGGGGGCAAGGACGCTCACGATGTCCTTGGCCACGCCGTAGCACAGTGCCTTGTCGCGCGATGCGCCCTCGGTGGCGTTGAGGTAGGCGCTCGCCGCGTTGACGAGCTCCATGACGGCCGAGATCGCGGTGTTAAACTGGCCGCGATCGAAGTCCTCAGTGCACTTGGCGATGGTGCGGTGACGCTCGCGATAGAGCTTCATCGCGGTCTCGTCGAGCACGGACTTGTCGAAGGCAACGTTGGCATCACCCGACTGGACAAGCTGCCACACGATACGCCAGGCGCGCTTGATAAAGCGGTTGGCACCCTCGACGGCCTTGGGATCCCAGTCAAAGTCCTTCTCGGGCGGGGCGATAAACAGGATCGCCAGACGCATGGTGTCGGCGCCGTAGGGCTCGATAACCGAGCTCGGAGGCACGACGTTGCCCTTGGACTTGGACATGGTGTCGCCGTTCTCGTCCTTGACCATGCCCTGGCACAGCAGGTTGGTAAAGGGCTCGTCAACGCTGAGCAGACCCAGGTCGCGCAGCGCCTTGGTAAAGAAGCGGCTGTAGAGCAGGTGCAAAATGGCGTGCTCGATGCCGCCGATGTAGTTATCGACGGGCATCCAACGGTCTGCCGCCTCGCGGGAGAAGGGCAGCTCGGTGTTGTGCGGGTCGGTATAACGCAGGTAATACCAGCTGGAGCAGGTGAAGGTGTCCATGGTATCGGTCTCGCGCTTGGCCGGGCGGCCGCAGACCGGGCAGGTGGTCTCGTAGAAGTCCTTGCACTCGGCGAGGGTCTCGCCGGCGCCCAGGTCCAGGTTCTCGGGCAGCGTCACCGGCAGCTGGTCCTCGGGCACGGGCACAATGCCGCAGTGCTCGCAATGGATGGCCGGGATGGGGTTGCCCCAATAGCGCTGACGGCTGATGAGCCAGTCGCGCAGGCGGAACTCGACCTTACGACGACCGCAGCCCATGGCCTCGAGGTCGGCCACGATGGCAGCCTCGCCCTCGGAGTGCTTACCGCCGCGCATGCCGGTGTACTTGCCGGACTGGACGAGCGTGCCCTCGGCAGCGTGGGCGCAATCCCAGTCGACGGTCTCGGCATGGAAGGTATCGATGGTCTCGCCACTGGCCTCGACGGCAGCGCGGTCGTCATCGTCCAGGATGATCGGGACGATCGGGAGGTCGTACTTGCGGGCAAACTCAAAGTCGCGCTGGTCGCCGCAGGGAACGGCCATGACGGCGCCGGTGCCGTAATCGGCAACGACATAGTCGGCAACCCACACGGGAACCTTCTCGCCGTTGACGGGGTTAACCACGTAGCGGCCCGTAAAGGCACCGTGCTTCTCGAGGGTGCCCTGGGCACGCTCGACGGCAGAGATATGCTTGGAGTCCTCGACGATCTTGGTCACGGCCTCCTCGTACTCCGTGCCCTCGACGAGCTCGTGCAGACGAGCGTACTCGGGAGCCAGGACAAAGAAGGAGACGCCAAAGAGCGTGTCGGCACGTGTGGTGAAGACGGTGATCTTGCCCTCGTCGCCCTCGATGGGATCGCCGTTGGCATCACACAGGGTAAAGTCGACCTCGGCGCCCTCGGAGCGGCCGATCCAGTTGGCCTGCATCTGCTTAACGCGCTCGGGCCAGCCGGGGAGCTTCTCCAGATCGTCGAGCAGCTCCTGGGAGTACTCGGTAATCTTGTAGTACCACTGCTCAAGGTCGCGCTTCTCGGGCTCGGTGCCGCAGCGCCAGCACTTGCCCTCGGTAACCTGCTCGTTGGCCAGAACGGTCTTGCAGTTGGGGCACCAGTTGACCGGGTTCTTCTTGCGGTAGACCAGGCCCTTTTCCCACATCTTCTCAAAGATCCACTGGCCCCAGCGGTAGTAGTCGGGGCTGCAGGTCTTGACCATGCGATCCAGATCGTAGGAGAAGCCCATGCGCTTCATCGTGGCGAGCGCCTGGTCCATGTTCTTATACGTCCAGGCGGCAGCCTGCGTGTTGTGCTTGATGGCGGCGTTCTCGGCGGGCAGGCCAAAGGCGTCAAAGCCAATGGGGTGCAGCACGTCAAAGCCGCGCATACGAGCCTGACGGGCCATGGCATCGCCGATGGTATAGTTGCGCGCGTGGCCCATGTGCAGGTCGCCCGAAGGATACGGGAACATCTCGAGCACGTACTTCTTGGGCTTGCTGGCGTCGGTGTCGACGGCAAAGAGGTTGGAGTCCTCCCAGGCCTTCATCCACTTGGACTCAATGGCCTGCGCGTCGTAGGCAGGGATCTCGTCCTTATGATCTGTGCAATCGCACATATCAGCTCCTTTAATCTTAGCTGGGGTCGGTCGGCTTGGCTTTATTCGCTACTGCGGACAGTCCTGCGCAAGACGAAGAGCACATTAAGTGCTCTTCTTTGCGTGCGGAACTTGTAGCGAACAAAGCCAAGCCGACCGACCCTAAGGTTAACTTGACTGATGATAGCAAATACGACAAGCGAGATGCCTGCGACTTGCAGGCATCTCGCTTTATCTTAATAACGTGGTTGGAACTCAACCTTTATGTGCGGCTCTTATCCTATCGATAAGACACAGACTGCTGCGAATCCTTGACGACTACGTCGTGGGCGCCGCCTTCGACGATCGAGGTCGAGCTCACCAGGGTCAGGCGTGCCTTTTTCTGGAGCTCGGGGATCGAGAGGGCACCGCAGTTGCACATCGTGGACTTGATCTTGTAGAGCGTGCCGCCCACGCCGTCCTTAAGGGAGCCGGCGTAGGGAACGTAGGAGTCGACGCCCTCGACAAAGCTGAGCTTTGCGGCGCCGCCCAGGTCGTAGCGCTGCCAGTTGCGGGCGCGCGCAGAACCCTCGCCCCAGTACTCCTTCATGTACTGACCGTTGACGTTGACGCGCTCGGTCGGGCTCTCGTCAAAGCGGGCGAAGTAACGGCCCAGCATCATAAAGTCGGCACCCATGGCAAGGGCGAGCGTCATGTGGTAGTCGTAGACGATACCGCCGTCGGAGCATACGGGCACGTAGACGCCGGTCTCCTCGTAGTACTCGTCGCGAGCGCGGCAGACGTCGATCAGCGCGGTGGCCTGGCCACGGCCGATACCCTTGGTCTCGCGGGTAATGCAGATGGAACCGCCGCCGATACCGACCTTGATAAAGTCGGCACCGCAGTCGGCCAAAAAGCGGAAGCCCTCGGCGTCAACGACGTTGCCGGCACCGACCTTGACGTCCTCGCCGTAGTTGGCGCGGATCCACTCGATGGTGCGCTTCTGCCACTCGCTGAAGCCCTCGGAAGAGTCGATGCACAGGACATCGGCGCCGGCCTCGATGAGCAGCGGCACGCGCTCGGCATAGTCGCGGGTGTTGATGCCGGCGCCGACCATGTAGCGCTTGTCGCCGTCGAGCAGCTCGTTGGGGTTGGTCTTGTGGCTGTCGTAGTCCTTGCGGAAGACAATGCCCATAAGGTGATCGTTGTCGTCGACGATGGGCAGGGCGTTGAGCTTGTTGTCCCAGATGACGTCGTTGGCAACCTTGAGGCTAATGTTCTTGTCGCCCACGATGAGCTGCTCACGCGGGGTCATGAACTCGGAGACCTTCTTTTGGTGGTCATCGCGGCTGGGGCGATAGTCACGGCTGGTAACGATACCCAGGAGCTTACCCTTGGGGGTGCCGTCGTCGGTGACCGGCATGGTGGAGTGACCGGTCTTCTCCTTGAGCTCGATGACCTGCTCCATGGTCATGTCGGGGGTCAGCGTGGAATCGGACTGGACAAAGCCGGCCTTGTGATCCTTGACAGCCTTGACCATGGCGGCCTCGGACTCGGGGGTCTGGGAACCGTAAATGAAGGACAGGCCACCCTCGGTAGCGAGCGCGACACCCATGTCGACGCCCGAGACGGACTGCATGATGGCGGAAACCATGGGGATGTTCAGGGTGATTGCCGGCTTCTCGCCGCGCTTAAAGCGGGTTAGCGGCGTCTTAAGAGAGACGTTGTTGGGGATGCACTGCGAGGACGAATAACCAGGGACCAGCAGATACTCCGAAAACGTGTGGGACTCACCGGGAAAGAACGTAGCCATGTTTCTCCTTTTTCCATGCGACCGGTCGGCTGCAGGCCTCGTAGGACCCAGCCCAACCTTGGACGCCCAATACTGGGCAAGTATCTTAACGCACTTTGACTGCTACAATGCATGACTTAAGAAGAGCACACGAGGGTTTAACGCAGGCTTTGCGTTTGCCCAGCAAACACTTTAGCGGAGAGACGTGGAGCGCATGGAGTACAAGACGACGGCAAAACTGGTCATTCAGTCGTGCGACAAAGATCTGCCGGGCGTGTTCGGCCACGGCTGCGTCTTGCTGCTGCAGGGTATCGCCCGCGAACACTCGATCAACCGCGCCGCCAAGAGCATGGGCATGGCCTATTCCAAGGCATGGCGCATTGTGAACGAGGCCGAGGGGCAGCTAGGGTGCAAGCTCATCGAGCGCGACGGCGCCCGCGGGAGCTCGCTCACCCCCGCCGGCGAGCGAGCCATAGCGGCCTACGAGGAGCTGCAGGCAGAGATCAACGAAGTCATAGCCGCAAGGGCCAACGACCTGATCGACACCATCAAAGAGTAGCTAATTTGGGACGGGGCTTTTTTAGCTACCCATCCAGAGCATTCTTAACTCATAGCCAAAAATTGACATTGGGTAGCTAAAAAAGCCCCGTCCCAAATTAGCTACTATCGGAGGGCGTTATCGAGGGCGGCGGCAACCGTCAGGGGATCGTCGGTGCCGGCGAAGAGGCGGATGGTGTCCCCCTGCTTGCCACGTGGGGCCGAAAGGCGCGTCGTTGCACCGCCGGCGAACGATGTGCGAAACTCCCCCGGCAAAGAGTCGAACAGCTCTCCCGCGCTACGCTCGATAAGGTCAAATTCAACTGCCGGGCCAAAGCCATGCTCGAGGATTCCCGTTGCAACCGCATGGTCAGGATGCGAGCTCAGCCCGGGATAGCGCACGTTGCGCACCATCTCGTTCGCGGCCAGATACTCGGCCAGCGCACGGGCTCGATCGAAGTGAGCCTGCATGCGAGCGTTAAGCGAGGAAAGCCCGCGCTCCAGCACGTCGGCCTCCTCAGCAGAAAGATCGAGCGCCGACGCACCGCAGCCCGCAAACAACGCATGCGCGCACTCAGCCGCGGCATCCACACGATGGCGCTTGAGCTGCGATCGCGCCACCGAAGCGGCAACGAGCTTACGCGGGGCCTTACCGGCACACACGCGGTCGAGCGCCTCGAGCGACAGCGCAGCACCCAGCCGCAGCGGATCGCAGCCAAAAGCCGACGCCACCGTGTTATCCACCACGAGCAGCGCATGGACCTCGCGAGCCGCCCGACCCAGAGCGCGCAAATCGGGCACACGAAGGCCATGCCCGCCGATGGAGTTGACGAACCACCACAGGTGCGGCCCCTCGGCATCAAGCGAAGCATCAAAGCCCTCGGACGCAGCAGCAAACGCCTCGGCGGACGGCGAGCCCACCAGCACGACATCGCAGCCCTCAAAGCCGCAAGCAAACGCTTCGGCAAAGTCATCCGCAAAGGCCACCAGGCGATCGCCGGGGCGCACAATCCCCAGAAGCGAAAGCGCCGCCGGCACATGCGAGGCTGCAACCAGTCGCGCCTCGCGCGCGCCAGCCCTTGCAGCCCAGGCCTCTTCTAGCTGTTGTGCGTCCACGTGACACCGTCCCTTCAAAACAAAAGCCCACGATGCGGATGTTTCCCGCATCGTGGGCAACGGCTGAAGTATAGCGCCGATATGCGACGAGTCGCCTGGATGTTGAGCGCGTGGTAAGTCACGTTCTCGCCAGCGGCGTCAACGGACACGCCATAGGTCGCAGGGTAGATGCACGTGGAAACTAATGGCCACTTAAGGCATGTCTATTGATAGTTACTTCACAGCCAGTAAAGCTAAAAAAGTAGCAGCATCCCCATAGTTACGCATGCCAGGGAAACAATCATCCAATCGCCGTCGCCGGTTTTGGGGAGGGCGGCGGCCGGCGTCGATGCGGGCTTGGTCTTCTTGGCAGTCTTGGTCGCAGGCGTCTTGGTGGACGCGGGCGCGGGCTTTACGTCCGGCTTGTGAGACGGATCAGGCGTGGGGGCGGAATCTTCGCTGGGCTTGGTCTCATCGCCAAGCTTTTCTTTGCTACCGGGCTTTGTATCCCCCGTGGAATCGCCGCCGGCAGGCTCATCGGTACCGGGCTGGGTCTCCCCCGCCGACGGATTGGCACCCGTGGGCTCAATTACCACATGCTGCGTCACAGACCCGTTGGAATCAATCACGCTGGTGCTACCAAACGCCCCGCCCATCGGCGTCACAAACAGTGCAGAGGTAAGTGAACCGCTCTCGCAGGCAACGCCGGCTTTGGCGCCGGTCGCGTCCACCCAGGAGGCATCCACGGCAAACTGGCCATCGGAGGCGTACACACCAAAGAAGTGGCAATCGTCGCCCGATCCGCTGCCGACGGCAACAACATGCGCGCCGCCGCGTACGCTAACGGTTGCACCGCGCACGCCGGCCACCGAGGCATCGATCATGCCCCTGCCGTCAGCCCGGTCATCGACCAAGCAACCGTCGATCACCAGCGCGCTCAGCGCAAAGACGCCGCACTGCGAACCCGTCGCGCGCAGCGAACCCGCGCCGCAAAGCGTAAGGTTGCCCCATACCTCAAGGCCGCTCGTGCACATGTCCGCATCCTCGGCCTGCGCCTCGTCCACAACGTTTTGGCCCACCAGCGTTACCACCAGGTCGCCCTCCGCGCCAATGGCCTCGTCTGCGTAGCCGTTAAGCTGCAGATGGTCGGCATCGGTCCAGGCCCAGCCGGTGCCCGAGACACCCGGCTCGTCGTATGTTTGGCCCGCGATGGTAAGGCTATCCGCACCCGCGGCATAAGAAGGCCCGCCCAGCAAAACGCAAAGGCAGGCCATGGCAACAAACAGAATCTGACGACGATGATGACTGGAAAAAACGACTGACATGGCCGCTCCGATCTCCACGGAAAGCCAATAGACCTGCACCAGAAAATGGCCTGGTAGCAGCATCTATTAGTGTATCGAGATTGGATCCGTGGCAAATCGAAGTACGCCGGGATAAGCGAACAATTCGGCGTAAATCGTTTTTGCAATCTGTGGACGGTGAGAGCGATGATTGACATCCCGGCAACGGACGACTTGGCCGGATAAAGTGCAGCGATTTGCCAGGTTAGCACGTCAGAACGCACCTCGTTGAACCGTTAAATCCGGAAGTATGCGGCAAATTTGAAACACGCCGACCACGCGGGAACACCGCGATCAATCTACCTGCGGGTTCTTTGGACAAAATAGGGTGTGTGCTCAGAGTTTCCAGAATTTGCCGCATACTTCCGGCATCGGTTCTCAAAGCTGCAGTTCTCATGCCCCGCTGCATTAAGGAGCAGACATGTGCTAGTTCGAGCTCAAACGTCAGACCATCAATTACAAATCGTAATTCTGTAGAGTTGAATACTTGATAAGCGAACGATAGCGTGGGTGTCCGGATTTAACAGCCCGCTTGTAAAGCTTGATATAGTTCTCAAATCCCATTTGCACGACGAATTCATTTCCGCGAAGAGCTTCAAATTCGTTCGGGCGTAAGTACGGGCGTGCCTGCTGGTCTATATATTCTGGCTTGCCCACTACAACAGCCTTTGAATAATCAATTCCGCATTTATTTTCGGCATCGGTAAAGAATGCGTACCCGTGGCGAATATGCGAGCGAAAAGGTACAGCCCACGTATGGTCCTCGATCTCGACCAAAAAGACGATGTAAGGACGATTTTGCTTTTGTTCCATCTCTTTGAACGGAGGGTTCGGATGATCCTGAGAAACAAGTCCGCCAAAAAGACAATATTAGAATTCAGGCTTATAGGACAAAATGTGTGTCCCGATAGAACATCCGTTTTAAT
Organism: Collinsella sp. Sow4_D11; assembly: GCF_052116465.1. Taxonomy (NCBI): domain Bacteria; kingdom Bacillati; phylum Actinomycetota; class Coriobacteriia; order Coriobacteriales; family Coriobacteriaceae; genus Collinsella; species Collinsella sp. Sow4_D11. The sequence goes on from NZ_JBQKLA010000007.1 coordinate 50,013, forward strand.
CCATTAATCCAGCCAGAACGGGTACGGGTCCCTGTGGTGGAGCCCCCCACACGGCCCTTTCGCCCCACTCCGGCCCTTCGTCCTCGCGCAACGGTGAGGCGGGGCAGGCGCTGATCAGGAAGTCGATGTCCGCGTCGGTCGGCATCGCGGCGAGCTTCTCGCGCGCCGTCCTCGCGTCCCCCGGGTGCGCGTGGCACCACCGGAACACCGCCTTTACGCGCTTGACCGACGTCGGCCCCCGGTGGTTGCGCAGGACGGCCCCCGGCTGCGAGTTCACCCCTCCCTCGATCACGTTGTTGGTCGACGGCAGCGGGCCGGCCTTGGCCAGGGCGGGGGCGAGGTGGGTGAACAGCGTCCCCGCCGACACCTTGTCGCCGTGTCGTCGCACCTCACCGTCGTCGACGCGCCGCGGGCAGTGCGCCTCCACCGCCGGGACCCCGATGAGGTCCTGCCGTTGCGCTTGGCCCGACCGCCGCAGTAAGGGCAATAGCCGGCCTTCATGGGCGCCTTCTCCGAAAGGGTATCTAACGGCTCCGGAAAAGGTTATCTGCCTGCGGGGGCGATAGGCAACCGGACACGCATTCTGTCCGAGCGGTTAAAAGCGGGCACGGAATTCAAACGGCTGAAAAAGGGACGCCGGCCTGCGCCGATGCCCCCAACGTGGACACACATTTTGTCCTATAAGCCTAATCTTTGCCGTCTCTCCTCACCAAAAAAGGCGACCGTCCATAGACGATCGCCTTTTCTTGTTTGGTTCTGTGCGTTTGTCTTAGGCGCGAGTCTTAATCTCCTCGGTCACCTTGGCAACAAACTCATCGACGCTCATCTGAACGGTCTCGTTGGAACGATCGCGGACGGAGATGTTGCCGGCCTCGACCTCCTTCTCGCCCAGGATGAGCATATAGGGCACGCGGTCGATGCTGCGGGCCTCGCGGATCTTGTAGCCGATCTTCTCGTCGCGATCGTCGCAGACCACGCGAATGCCGGCCTCTTCCAGCTTGGCGCACACCTCGTGGGCATAGTCGCGGCTCTTCTCGGAGACCGGAAGCGCCTTGACCTGCACGGGAGCCAGCCAGGTGGGGAACTTGCCCGCAAAGTGCTCGATCAGAATGCCAATAAAGCGCTCGATGGAGCCAAAGCACACGCGGTGCAGCATGATGGGGCGCTTCTTGGTGCCGTCGGCGTCCACGTACTCCAGGTCAAAGTTGAGCGGCATCTGGAAGTCGAGCTGGACGGTACCGCACTGCCAGGTACGGCCGAGCGAGTCCTCCAGGTGGAAGTCGATCTTGGGGCCGTAGAAGGCGCCGTCGCCCTCGTTGACCTCGTAGTCCATGTGCAGCTGCTCAAGAGCGGTGCGCAGACCCTCTTCGGCTCGTGCCCAGTCCTCGTCAGAACCCATGGAGTCCTCGGGGCGGGTGGAAAGCTCAACGTGATACTTAAAGCCAAACTTCTGGTACACGGAGTCGATAAGGTTGACCACGCCCACAATCTCGTCGGTCAGCTGGTCGGGGCGCACAAACAGGTGGGCGTCGTCCTGGTTAAAGCAGCGCACGCGGAACAGGCCGTGCAGGGCGCCGCGCAGCTCGTGTCGGTGCACCAGGCCAATCTCGCCGGCGCGGATGGGCAGCTCGCGGTAGGAGTGCGGCTTGGAGGCGTACACCAGCACGCCGCCCGGGCAGTTCATGGGCTTAATGCAGTACTCTTCGTCGTCAATGACGGTGGAGTACATGTTGTCCTTGTAGTGGTCCCAGTGGCCCGAGGTCTTCCACAGCTGCTTGTTCATGATGAGCGGCGTGGAAATCTCCACGTAGCCGGCCTTGTGGTGGATCTCGCGCCAGTAGTCCAGCAGCGTGTTCTTAAGGATCATGCCGTTGGGCAGGAAGAACGGGAAGCCGGGGGCCTCGTCGCGCATCATAAAGAGGTCCATCTCGCGGCCGATCTTGCGGTGGTCGCGCTTCTTGGCCTCCTCCAGCATGTGCATGTGCTCGTCGAGCTCTTCCTTGGTGGCAAAGGCAACGCCGTTGATGCGGGTGAGCATCTTGTTGTCCTTGTCGCCCTTCCAGTAGGCGCCCGAGACGCCGGTGAGCTTAAAGGCCTTGAGGGCCTTGGTGTAGCAGATGTGGGGGCCGACGCACATGTCGATGTAGTCGCCCTGCTGGTAGAAGGTGATACGGGCGTCGTCGTCCAGGTCGCCGATGTGCTCGACCTTGTACTTCTCGCCGCGCTCCTCCATAAGGGCGATGGCCTCGGCGCGGGGCTTCTCGTACACGGTGAACTTGAGGTTCTCCTTGCAGATCTTCTTCATCTCGGCCTCGATCGCGGGGAAGTCGTCCTCGCTGATCTTGACGCCCTCGGGCAGGTCGACGTCGTAGTAAAAGCCGTTGTCGGTCGCGGGGCCGTAGGCAAAATCGGCCTGGGGGTACAGGCGCTTGATGGCCTGCGCCATGATATGCGCGGCGGAGTGGCGGATGACGTGCGTGACCTCGTCCTGCGGGAGCTCGGCCACCGAACCGTCATTGTAGAGTGCCTTCATGGGTATGTTTTCTCCTCTCGGATGCCTTGTGCAAGTGCTGCTTGGCGCCGTGCGGTGTGCATTGCGCTTGCCGGCGCGTGCGTTTTGACTTGCATCATTATAGGCAGGTTACCTAGGTATACAAGCGCCCGCCGCACCTGAATGGCACGGCGGGCGAATTTCTACGCATGCTTCATCGCGTGGGGCGCGTGCGGAGCGCGCGACGTTCGCGTGGCGCGCGGCGTGCCCGTGGCTTGCGGCCAGCCCGGCGATGGATGCGCTACTGGATGCGAGTTCGGCAGTAGGGGCAGACCTTCCAGTGTGCGTCGAGCGGGCGATGGCAGCTGGGGCACACGTTTCGAACCTGGGTGTCGCACACCGGGCAGACCACAAAGTCCTTCTCGATGGGCGCACCGCACTGCGGGCAGGTGCCGTACTGGGCAAGCTGGCGCTCGCGCAGGGCCATGTCCAGCTCCTGCTCCTCGCGGTCGGCCGCATAGGAGTGCGGGCGAAGCACCAGGTAGGCAATAAGGCCTACAAACGGGATGAGGGCAATGATGCCCCAGGCCACGTAAGCGCTAGCGCCGCGGCGGCGGGCGTCAATAAACACATAGACGACCGACAGCACGTACAGGGCGATGATAAAGCCAACAAAGGCATAGATGACGCCCATAAGCTGCGGCGACATGAGCTCGGAGATGTACTTGGACATTACGGGTACCTTTCGGGGTAGTTACAACTCGAGTTAGTGTAACACGGGGGTTAACGATTTGGCAGGTCGCAGGCATGGGCAGATAGAAACATCTCAATCTGTAACAGATGAGAGCGGAATCCGGGTCCAGATGTTACAGAATTAGACAAACCGTTCTCTCCCCGACTACAATCTCAATCTGTAACATCTTGGCTCCAGAATCAGTCCCTACTGTTACAGATCAAGATGAACGGTGAGCCCTCCGTTAAATATCTCAATCTGTAACAACTAGGGGCCAGAAACCCTTCTATCTGTTACAGATCAAGACAAAGGAAAATGTCCAATCTCAATATCTCAATCTGTAACAACAACTCGGCAAAAACAGGTCTAACTGTTACAGATTTAGACATTCGAAACCGACTGATGGGTTCATCTAAATCTGTAACATCTAGACCCCAAAACGGTACCGAGATGTTACAGATCGAGACAGATGACCTCTCCCTGACTTTAAATCTCAATCTGTAACACATAGGACCGATTTTCTACTCTTACTGTTACAAATCAAGACAAACAGAGGGCCCGCCTGGCAAACGTCTCGATCTGTAACATCTGGAACCCAACTCTTCTGCTTACCGTTACAGAACGAGACAAACCTTTGACAACAGGGGTGCCAGACGAGGTCACCGATTGACCTGAGTCTCCCCTCGCCTGCCGTTGGCGGATGCAGCGGGGCTGTTCGCCGCATTGCCGCTGCGCGGGGGATGCGCACACCGTAGGATAGCCTTATTGACAGCCTGTCAACTCGTCTTGGAGGCACTGTGACAGAAACGTTTGATATCGCGATTGTGGGCGCGGGCATCACCGGATGCGCCATCGCGCGGCAGCTCGCACGCTATGACCTGTCCATCTGCGTGGTCGAGGCGGCCAACGACATTGCCCTGGGCGCGTCGAAGGCCAACGGTGGCCTGGTGCACGCCGGCTACGATCCGGCGCCGGGCACGGTTAAGGCCCAGGTCAACGCCCGCGGCTGCGAGCTATATGGCACGTGGGCCCAGGAGCTGGGATTTTTGTTTTGCCGCACCGGGTCCATGGTGCTGGGCTTTAGCGACCAAGACCGCGCGCAGCTGGAGCAGCTGCAAAGCAACGGGCTGGCAAACGGCGTACCCGAGTTGGCGATCATCGGGGCCGAGCGCATCCACGAGCTGGAGCCGCGCGCCAGCGCCCAGGCCACGTGCGCGCTGTGGTGTCCCTCGACCGGCTATGTCGATCCGTTTGAGGTCGCCATCGCCGCGATGGAGAACGCCGTAGCCAACGGCGTGACGTTTGTGCGCTCCGCACCGGTGGAGACGATCGAGGTAGCTCCCGGCGCTGGCGACAAGAGCGGTGACGGGACCGCTCGTTTTACGCTGGTAACACCGGCCGGTGATGTGCGCTGCCGCTATTTGATTAACGCGGCGGGCAACGGCGCCGCAGACATCTCGCATATGGCGGGCGCCGAGGAGTTCCAGATGGTCTGGCGCCAGGGCAACATTGTGGTGCTGGACAAGGAGCCGCGCGCACTCATGCCGCTCTACCCCGTTCCCACGCCGGTTTCCAAGGGCGTCATCGTTACGGGCACCGTCCACGGCAACACGGTGATCACCGCGACGGCCGCTGTGCGCGAGGCGGGCGACACGCAGACCTATGCGGGCGACGTAAACGCGCTGCTGAGCGGCGCGCGCAAGCTGGTGCCCGATCTGGATACGCGCCGCGTGGTGCGAGCGTTTGCCGGCGGGCGTCCGGTCATTAAGGGAACGAACGACTTTTTTATTGGACAGTCCGCCGTGGTGCCGGGGCTGTTCCAGGCGGCGGGCATTCAGTCGCCGGGCGTAGCGAGCGCTCCGGCCATTGCCGAGCGCATGGAGCAGGTGCTGCGCGAGGCGGGCGTTGCTTTGCGCGAGCGGGCCGATTGGGATCCGATTCGTCGCGCGCCGGACGACTTTGACCGCGCGCCGCTTGCGCGCAAGGAAGAGCTGATCGAGTCCGACCCCGCGTGGGGGCAGATTGTCTGCCGCTGCGAGACGGTGCCCGAGGCCGAGATCGTGGCCGCGATTCGACGCCGCCCGGGTGCGGTCTCGGTCGAGGGCGTCAAACGCCGTTGCCGCGCCGGCATGGGTCGGTGCCAGAGCGGCTTTTGCCAGAGCCGCGTGGTGCGGATTCTGGCCCGCGAGCTGGGCTGCGATCCCAGCGAGGTGCTGCTGGAGGACACTGGCTCGTGGCTCGTTGAGGGACCTTTGAAGGGGGTGCGCTAGGATGGCGATGAGTATCGATATGGGTGCGGTATCGGGCGTCGAGTGCACTTGCGCAGATGCCGACAGGGCATCAATTGCTGCCGGCGCCGTGCAGACGCAGGCGTTCGACGTAGTCGTTATCGGCGGCGGACCTGCCGGCATGGCGGCCGCACTTGCCGCACACAAGGCCGGAGCGCGCGTGGCCATCGTTGAGCGCGAACAGCACCTGGGCGGCATCCTGCGCCAGTGCATCCACCCGGGCTTTGGCCTCTCACACTTTAAGCAGGAACTGACCGGTCCCGAGTACGCACAGCGCTTTATCGACCAGGTGCGCGAAACCGATATCGCACTGTTCCTGGACAGTATGGTGATTGGGATCGACTCAAGCGAGGACAAAGTCGCAGGAACGGGCGCAAGTGGCGCGGCGAGCGAAGCCTCGGCACACACCGTCACGCTCATGAGCCCCGCCGGCATGTTGCAGCTCACCGGGCGCGCCGTCGTCTTTGCCATGGGGTGTCGCGAGCGCACGCGCAGCGAGATCATGATTCCCGGCAGCCGCCCCGCCGGCGTGTTTACCGCCGGCCTGGCGCAGCGATACATCAACATCGACAACCTCAAGCCCGGCTCGCGCGCCGTCATTTTAGGCTCGGGCGACATTGGGCTCATCATGGCGCGTCGCTGCGCGCTCGAGGGGATTTCGGTCGAGGGCGTGTACGAGCTTATGCCATACGCCAACGGCCTGCGCCGCAATGTAAAGAATTGCCTGGACGATTTTGGCATTCCGCTGCACCTGTCCACCACCGTCACACGCGTGATTGGGCACGACCGCGTGGAGGCCGTCGAGGTGAGCCAGGTCGACGAAAATCTGGCGCCCATTCCGGGGACCGAGCGCATCGTTCCGTGCGACACACTGCTGCTTTCGGTAGGTTTGATTCCCGAGAACGAGCTTTCGGTAGGCGCGGGTGTTGAGCTTGACCCGCGCACGCGCGGCGCCGTGGTGGACCAGATCCTGCAGACGGGCGTGCCAGGCATCTTTGCCTGCGGCAACGTGCTGCACGTGCACGACCTGGCCGATAACGTGACGGCCGAGTCCGAGCGTGCCGGTGCGGCTGCAGCGGCGTACGCGCTGGGGACCGGCGCGGATGTCGAAACGGGCGCTGGCTGCCAGCTCACGGTCTCCCCTGCCGGCATCGCCGGCTACGCGCTGCCGGGACGCATTACGGCCGTGGCACTCACCAGGCTCAACTTCCGCGTGCGCCGGCCGGTCGATGCCGCCCGCGTGCGCATTCTGGCGGACGACGAGGAACTGCTTACGGGCAAGGTCCGCGCGTTTAAACCGAGCGTTATGGAAAGCTTCCCGCTGCCGGCAAAGGTGATACAGCGAGCGCTCGACCTGGGTGCCAGCGAGATTATCCTTTCCGTCGAGCCCGTCGAGGAGGCATAGCCATGAGCACAAATGCGATCGAGACGCTACAGTTCAACTGCACCACCTGCCCATCCGAGTGCCTCCTTACGGTGGAAGTGGAGCGCGGGGCCGACGACCGCGTGGCGACGGTGCGCGCCGTGACCGGCAACAGCTGCCCGCGCGGCGATAAGTTCGCACATCAGGAGCTCACCTGCCCCATGCGCGTCCTCACTACCACCGTGGCAGTATCAGGCGGCGACGAGGCACTGCTGCCCGTTCGCACGGCCGAAGCCATCCCGCTCGAACTCCATGCCCAGACCATGGACCTCATCCGCGGCCTAGTGGTCAAAGTCCCCATCCACATGGGCGATGTAGTCCTCCCCAACCTCCTAGACACCGGTACCGACCTCATCGCCAGCATGGACATCGACCCGGCCTAAGCAGCTCGTTTGGGACGGTGCTCTTTTAGCTACCCCGCATCCGCCCCGCCCCTCCTCAATTGCGGTGAAATAATTCCCGATTTCCGCCAAAACCCCGGCATCAAGGAACTATTCCACCGCAACTTGCCTTGGGATCGGTATTTAGCTTGTGCCTACTTTAGTGCCATTTCAAAACTATGCCGGATTACGGGGCTGATTCGGAGACCCCCACCCATACCGGCAATTTTCGATTTTTGATAAGCCTTCTACCTGCGGTTTTAATTTCGCGATTTTTCCCATGGTCAAGTAATACAGGTCCAGCCCCGTAATCCGCCATAGTTTTGAAACCAGCCCATTTGGGACGGGACCATATTGACTACTTTTACCTATCAGCTCGCATGTTTGACGCAGCTAAAATAGCCCCGTCCCAAATTGACTACCCTGGCATTGGGGATACCATGGTGGCAACCTAACGAAAGGACGATGTATGGCACATGTCGATGACCAGCGCGTGGCACGCGTGCTCGATGCGCTCGAGGCTCAGTACCCCGGCGCGCAGCTGCTCGTAAACGACCCGTGGTCGATTTATTACCTGACCGGCTTTTATGCCGATATGTTCGAGCGTTTTTGCGGCGTACTGCTCGCACGCGGTAGCGAGCCCGTGATCTTGGTCAACGCGCTGCATCAGCTGCCCGAGTATGACAATGCCCGCGTCGCGTACCACACCGATACCGACGTCGTGGCCGACGCCATCGCTCGCGAGGTTGATCCGACCAAACCGCTCGGCATCGACACCGTCATGCGCTCCGGCTTCTTGATGCCCCTTATGGATCGTCGTGCCGCGAGCGAATTCTTCCTAGGCGATTTTGCCGTGACCGCCACGCGAACCTACAAAGACGCCGCCGAGCAGGAGCTTATGCGCGTGTCCTCGGCCGCTAACGACGCCGTGATGGCCGACGCGATCGAGCTCGTCCACGAAGGCGTGACAGAGCGCGAGATCGCCGACCAGATGCTTGGCCTGTATCGCAAGCACGATTGCGAGGGCTTTAGCTTTCCGCCCATCGTGAGCTTTGGCGCCAACGCCGGCGACCCGCACCACGAGCCAGACGATACGGTACTCAAGCGTGGCGACGTGGTGCTGTTCGATATTGGCGGACGTCGCCGCAACTATTGCTCGGACATGACGCGCACGTTCTTTTGGGGCGAGCCGGACGAGGAGACGGCACGCATCTACGACATCGTGCGCCGCGCCAACGAGGCCGCCGAGGCGCTCATCGCCCCGGGCGTGCGCATGTGCGACCTGGACCGTGCCGCGCGCGACGTGATTGAGGACGCGGGTTATGGCAAGTACTTTACGCACCGTCTGGGACACTCGATCGGCCTGCAAGACCACGAGCCGGGTGACGTCTCGCTCGTCAACGAGCAGGTCGTGGAGCCGGGCATGACGTTTTCCATCGAGCCGGGCATCTACCTCCCCGGCCGCACCGGCGTCCGCATCGAGGACCTTGCCCTGGTCACCGAGAGCGGCGTCGAGATCCTCAACGCCTACCCCCACGATCCGGTCCGCCTAGACTAGGCAATGCGGCAAAGGGACAGCCCCTTTGCCGCATCACATGAATGCCGCCACGAAATGGGCCTATCTACTACGTTTAACCCGCATGGGGCGACCATGCGGGTATTTTTTGAAAATTGGCAAGCCTTCTACCTGCGGTTTTGATTTTGCGATTCTCGGCATGGTTGAGGGTAGCCGGTCAAACGTAGTAGATAGGCCCATTTCGTGGCGAGCAGGCAAACTAGCTACCCCGCGGAAGGGATCTAGCGGAGCAGACCGGCAACTTCGCCGGCCAGGGTGATGGTGCCTGCTGCTACGAAAGGCTCGCCTGCGGCCTCAAAGGCTGCGAGGGCCTCGGACACGCTCGGGTACACGCCTGCGAGCTTATCGGAGTCCACCAAGGCAGCAAGCTCCTCCGCCGGCAGGGCGCGATCGGAATCGGTCTGTGTGACGACCACGCGCGGGAAGGCCGGGATCAGCACGTCGACGATACCCGCCACGTCCTTGTCTGCCAGCGCGGCGCACAGCAACGTGGGGCGATTCTCTACGCACGGATCGATCTCGTCCAAGGCGCTCACAAAGTTCTCGCAACTCTGGGGGTTATGGCAGGCGTCGATCAGCTTGAGCGGGTCGGTTCCCAACACATCAAAACGGCCCGGCGTGGCACAGCCCATAAGCGAAGCATCAAGCGCCTCGTGGTCGAGCTCGCGACCCAGATACCCCTCGCAGAGCATAATCGCGCACGCGGCATTCTGCGGCTGATACGCCGGCTTAACCATGCTCGACGTATAAATCGCACGCGGCGTGGTACAGCTAAACTCAACCGTATCGCCCACATGCGCCGGCACCTTGGTCGTGGCGTGGCTCACCACCAGCGGCACCACACCACACTCGCGACAACGGGTGTCCATAACGCGCTGAACGCTCGGCTCATGCGTGCCCTCGCCCAGCACAACCAGGCGTCCGGGCTTAATGACGGCGGCCTTCTCCCCCGCAATGGCCTCGAGCGTATCGCCCAGAATGCGCGTGTGATCGAGTCCGATGCCCGTGATGGCAACGGCAACGGGATCGGTCGCGCTCGTGGCGTCCCAGCGACCGCCCATGCCGACCTCGAGCACGGCAACATCCACGCGAGCCTCGGCAAACACCACAAGCGCGGCGGCCGTCAGCAGGTCAAACGGCGTGATGGTATAGGCACGCTCCCCCGCCACCACGCGGCGCGCATTCACTCGATGCCCCGCCTCAACAGCAGCAGAAACGCCACGGGCAAACGCCTCATCGCTTACGACGTGCCCATCGACCTCCATGCGCTCGGGATAGCGAACAAGCTGCGGCGACGTATAAAGCGCAGCCTTGAGCCCCTCGCCGCGAAGGATAGCAGCCGAAAAACGCGTGGTCGAAGTTTTGCCATTGGTACCGGCAACCTGAATGCAATCAAAGTACTCGTCCGGCCGCCCCAGCTCATCGAGCATATCGACAACCGTCTCGAGCAGAGGACCAGCATCCCCAGAAATCCGCCCCGTATCGGCAGCAAGCCCCACAGCCTCACTAAACGAAAGCAAATCAAACTCAAAAGGAACGGTATACAAGCCAGAACGCTTAGGCATTTTCAGAACCGCCATTCATAGATAAATAAAACAGTATAGGTTGAGGATAGTCAGCGAAAACGCCTCTGATGAGCCAAGGTGCCGTGAAACAAGGGCGCATAGGGCTTATGCCCATGCGCCCGAAGTTGAACGGCAGATTGGCCATCAGAGGCGTTTGCAGCGTCGAGCCAGCCGCCGTTCGTTAGAACGGCGGAATAGGTGTCCGCAGTAGCGAGCAATGCCCCAAACCGCGTCCCCCAGTAACGCCTACGAGAAGTCAGCAACCTGAGCAGTCAGCGCCTCCAGGATCTCCTTGAGCTCAGCTGCACGGTCCCTCTTCTTCTGGACCACCGCGGGCGCGGCCTTGGCCACAAAGCCCTCGTTGGCGAGCGTCTTCTCGCAGCCGGCGAGCTCCTTCTGGGCCGCGGCAATCTCCTTCTCCAGACGTGCCTTCTCGGCCGAAAGGTCAACCTTGCCCTCGAGCACCACAAAGACCTCGACGCCGCTGTCGACCACGGCGATGCTCGCAGCCGGCTTCTCAACATCGGTACCCATGACCAGCGAGGCGGTATTGGCCAGCGGCTCGATGGTCGAGCGCAGGCTCTCGAGCTTCTCGATGTCCTCGGCACCGGCACGCACGACCACGTCGAGCTCGGCCTTGGGGCTCAAGCGATAACGCGAACGCGTGGCACGGGCGGCAGAAACGACGGTGCGACACAGCTCAAACGCGCGCTCGGCGTCCTCGTCGACATACTTGACATAGTCGGCAGGCTCGGGCCACTTGGCGATCATGAGCGCCTCGGCGCGGTCCACGTTGCCCTCGGCGTCCAGGTCGAGCACGCTCGCCGGCATGTTGTCCCAGATCTCCTCGGTGACAAACGGCATGAGCGGGTGCATCAGGCGAATAGAGGTATCGAGCACAAAGATCAGGTTTCGCTGCGCCTGCAGACGGCCCTCGCCCTTCAGGCGCGCCTTGGTGACTTCGACGTACCAGTCGCAGACCTCGTTCCAGAAGAACTGCTGAACACCGCGGGCCATGTCGCCAAAGGTGTAGTTCTCGATGCCCTCGGTGACCATCTTGACGGCCTTGGCCAGACGACTGAACATCCAGGCGTCGGCCGGCGTCTCTACGACAGGCTCGCCGGGCGTGTAGCCCTCCATGTTCATAAGCAGGAAGCGGCTGGCGTTCCAGATCTTGGTCACAAACGACTTAGCCTGCTCGGTGCGCGGGCTGTCGATAAGCTTCTTGGTCTTCTTATCGATGTTCGCGTCAAACTTGACGTCCTGGTTGTTGGTGCAGAGCGTCAGCAGGTTGAAGCGCATGGCGTCGGCGCCGTACATGCCAATGAGGTCCATGGGGTCAACGCCGTTGCCCTTGGACTTGGACATGCGGCTGCCGTCCTTGGCAAGAATCGTCGGGTAGATGACGACGTCCTTAAACGGCACCTCGTCCAGGAAGTACAGCGAGCTCATGACCATGCGGGCGACCCACAGCGCGATGATGTCGCGCGCGGTGACGAGTGCCGTCGTGGGGTGATGTCCCTCGAGCAGCTCCGGCTTTTGGGGCCAGCCCTGCGTGGCGAAAGTCCACAGCTGCGAGCTGAACCAGGTGTCCAGCACGTTCTCGTCCTGATGTACGTGATGACCGCCGCACTTGGGGCACACGTCGGTGTCCTCGGTAAGGGCATCCTCCCAGCCGCAGTCCTCGCAGTAGAACACGGGAATACGGTGGCCCCACCAAAGCTGGCGGCTGATGCACCAGTCCTTGAGGTTCTCCATCCAGGTGGTATAGGTCTGCGTCCAACGCGCGGGATGGAAGGTCACCTTGCCGGAGTTGACGGCATCGAGCGCCGGCCCCTTGAGCTTGTCGACGGCCACAAACCACTGCTCGGACAGCCACGGCTCCAGTGCGGAGTCGCAACGGTAGCAGTGCATGACGGAGTGATCGTGATCCTCGACGTGATCGAGCAGGTCGTGCTCCTCAAACCACTTGATGACGGCCTCGCGGCACTCCTCGCGGGTCATGCCGGTAAACTCGCCGTAGCCCTCGACGACCACCGCATGCTCGTCAAAGATGTTGATCTGCGGCAGGTCGTGGGCCTGACCCATGGCGTAGTCGTTGGGGTCGTGGGCCGGGGTGACCTTGACAAAGCCGGAGCCAAAGTTGGCGTCGACATGCCAATCCTCAAAGATGGGGATCTCGCGGTCGACGATGGGGAGCTTGACGGTCTTACCCACAAAGGCGGCCTTCTCGGGGTCCTTCGGGGAGACAGCCACGCCCGTGTCGCCGAGCATGGTCTCGGGGCGCGTAGTGGCGACGACGATGTAGTCCTGGCCGTTGACCGGCTCGGTCAGCGGGTAGCGCAGGTGCCACAGGTGACCCTTCTCGTCCTTGTACTCGGCCTCGTCGTCCGAGATGGCGGTGGTGCAGTTGGGGCACCAGTTGACGATGCGCTTGCCGCGGTAGATCAGGCCGTCGTGGTACCAGTCGCAGAACACCTTGCGCACGGCCTGGGCGTAGTCCTCGTCCATGGTAAAGCGCTCGTTATCAAAGTCGACGGAGCAGCCCATACGCTTGATCTGCTCGACGATGATGCCGCCGTACTCGTGGGTCCAATCCCAGCAGGCGTCGACAAACTTATCGCGGCCGATCTCCAGGCGGCTGATGCCCTCGCTCTTGAGCTTCTTGTCGACCTTGGTCTGCGTGGCGATACCGGCGTGGTCGGTACCGAGCACCCAGCGGGTGGACCTGCCGCGCATGCGGGCCATGCGGATGATGGCATCCTGGATGGAGTCGTCGGTGGCGTGACCCATGTGGAGCTTGCCGGTCACGTTGGGAGGCGGAATGGTGACAGTGCAGTCGCCCACGCCCTCGCGGCGCTTGTAGTAGCCGCCGTCGAGCCACTTCTGCAGGATCGCCGGCTCGTTGGTCGACGGATCGTAGTTTTTGGGCATCTCTTCCATATATCTCTCCCGTCCCACCGGGGAGGAATGTAGGCCCGCCAGGGTCTGCATTCCTCCCCTTAGGTATCAATTACTTCAGTCTGATACGACTTCGCTGAGGCTTAAACAAACACACAGAATAACACAGGTAGTTGGGGTTATTGCGTATATATAAAATAGCCTCCGACCGCGGGTGGTCGGAGGCTATTCAAATTCACATTTGCGAAACCTACCATTTAGGGACAGGTTTATTTTGGTCGGTTTTATATGGGCAAACGTCATTCTCCCTGATAAAACCTGCCAAAATAAACCTGTCCCTTTTTGGCAGGTTAGCCGTAGATGCGCTGGGGCTGTTCGGTGCCCTTTACGGAGGCTTCGGTCACGATGACCTTGGCGACTCCTTCCTCGCTCGGCAGGTCGAACATCGTCTGCTGCAGCACGTCCTCGCAGATGGAGCGCAGGCCGCGGGCGCCGGTCTTGCGGGCAAGCGCCATGCGGGCAATCTCGTGCAGGGCGGCGTCCTCAAACTCAAGTTCAACGTCCTCGAGCTGGAACATCTTGCGGTACTGACGCACAACGGCGTTCTTTGGCTCGGTCAGGATCGACACCAGGTCGTCCTCGTCGAGCGCCTGTGTCTGGGTGACGACGGGCGTACGTCCCACAAACTCGGGGATCATACCAAAGGCGTTGAGGTCCTGCGGGAGCACCTGACGCAGCAGGTCGTTCTCGTCGACCGAAGTGGGACCGGCGATCTCGGAGTTAAAGCCCACGCCCTTGTTGCCAACGCGATCGGCGATGATCTTGTCCAGACCCACAAAGGCACCGCCGCAGATAAACAAGATATTGGTCGTGTCGATCTGCAGCAGCTCCTGCTGGGGGTGCTTGCGGCCGCCGGTGGGCGGAACGCTTGCCACCGTGCCCTCAAGGATCTTAAGCAGCGCCTGCTGAACGCCCTCGCCCGAAACGTCGCGGGTGATGGAGAGGTTCTCGGCCTTGCGGGCGATCTTGTCGATCTCGTCCACGTAGATGATGCCAACCTGCGCACGCTCGATATCGCCATCGGCAGCATTGATGAGCTTGAGCAGGATGTTCTCCACGTCCTCGCCCACGTAACCGGCCTCGGTGAGTGCGGTGGCGTCGGCGATGGCAAACGGCACCTCGAGGATGCGCGCGAGCGTCTGGGCGAGCAAGGTCTTACCGGTACCGGTGGGACCGAGCAGCAAGATGTTGGACTTGGCGAGCTCCACCTCGTCCATATCGTCGTCGAGCCGCGAACCCGCACCCGAGGCCTCGTCAAAGGCCGAAAGCGCGGCGCCGCCCTCGATCACGCGACGGTAGTGGTTGTACACGGCAACCGACATGGCGCGCTTGGCGTCTTCCTGACCCATGACATAGGCCGAAAGCTCGTCATAGATCTCGTGCGGGGTCGGCACGTGCGTGATGACCTGACGCACGTCGTCCTCGAGCTCAAAGCCCTCGGCCTCGGGATCCATGACAGGCTGCCCGGCAGCCTGACCGTGGTCGTTGAGGAAGCCCGGCAGTTTGCCGTTGCAGGCGGCATCCATAAAGTCCGAAGCCAGCGACTCCTCCAAGATCTCGGAGCAGGCGGCAACGCACTCGTCGCAGATAAAGATGTTGGTAGGGCCCTTTACAAGGCGGCGCACCTGACCCTGCTCTTTTCCGCAGAAGGAGCAGCGGATGGGGTTGCCGTTCTCGTCAAAGTTGTCCTGCATGTTACCGGCCATCCTAGGCGTCCTTCTCGGCAAGATCGCGCGAGGTAACGATACGGTCGATCAGGCCGTAGTCAAGCGCCTCGGCAGCGGTCAGGTAGTTGTCGCGCTCAGTATCGGCCTGGACCTTCTCGATCGGCTGGCCCGAGGCGTCGGACAAGATCTGGTTGAGCTCGCGACGGGTCTTCTTGATCTCCTCGGCCACGATCTCGATCTCGGTCTGCTGACCCTGGGCACCGCCACTGGGCTGGTGAATCATGACCTTGGAGTGCGGCAGGCAGAAGCGCTTGCCCTTGGCGCCGGCCGAAAGCAGCACGGCGGCCATAGACGCGGCCATACCGACGCAAATGGTAGAGACCTGCGGCTTGATAAAGTTCATAGTGTCCAGAATCGCCAGGCCGGAGTAGACCTCGCCACCGGGCGAATTGATGTAGAGCGAGATATCCTTCTCGGCATCCTGGCTCTCAAGATGCAGCAGCTGGGCAACGACCAGGTTGGCACTGACGGAGTTGATCTCCTCGCCCAAGAAGATGATGCGGTCGTTGAGCAGGCGCGAATAGATATCGTAGCTGCGCTCGCCGCGCGGCGTCTGCTCGATAACGTATGGCACGAGGGCGGAATCGAACTTAGCGATCATACGCATCTCCATTTCTCTCTTGCGGACCAAATTGGTTCTAGATAAACGTACGGTGCCCGCATGCTATGCATTGGCTGGCACCGTACGAAGCAACCGAATAACCGGTTTATAACTTTACCCCATCACGGGCGCCTGCATGCGCTCGCGGGAAAGGTGGCGAGAATTACTCGGCGTCCTTGGCGGTCTCGTCGACCTCGGTCACCTTGGCGTTCTCGACCAGGTGATCGACGGCCTTGGAGCGACGGATGGACTCGCGGACGGCAGGCATGCGTCCATCGGCGATGAACTCGGCCTTGGAAGCCTCGACGTCCTTGACGCCGGCCTTCTCGAACTCGGCGTTGACGTCGTCCTCGGTGACCTCGATCTTGAGCTCACGGGCGAGGGCGTCGAGCGCCAGGGACTCGCGGGCAACGTCGTTGGCCTGCTTGTGCAGGTCGCCGATGAACTGCTCCATGGTCAGGCCGGAAGCGGGCAGCCAGGTGTCCAGCGTCATGCCACGGGCAGCGAGGTTGGACAGGAAGTTCTGGCCAAGCTCCTCAAAGACAGACTGCTCATAGTCGGCGTCCATCTCCTCGAGCTGCAGGCGCTCGGCGAGAGCGGCGACGCAACGGTTCTCCTTCTCGGCAGGAAGGCGGGAAGCCTTGTCCTGCTCGATCTCGAGCTTGATGGCGTCGCGCATAGCGTCGATGCTGTCGAAGCCAAAATCGGACTTGACGAGCTCGTCGGTGAGCTCGGGGGTGTTGCGGACCTTGATGCCCTTGACGGTGACCTCGACGGTGTGGGTCTCGGCCTCCTCGCCCTCCTCGACCTCGTCGGTCCAGGTGACGGTCTTGACGTCGTCGACGTTAGCACCGATCAGAGCCTCGTTGAACTCCTTGGGGTTGCTGTCGCTACCGGCGATGAGCATGCGACCCTCGGCAGCGAAGTTGTCGGCGTTCTCGACGGCCTTGAGGCCGACGGTAACGTAGTCCTCGGCCTCGACGGCACGATCCTCGACGTCCTCGAAGGTGGCACGGTAGTTGAGGAGCATCTCGACCTGGTTGTTGATCTCGGACTCGGTGACCTCCGCGGGAGGCATCTCGATCTCGACGGCGTCGTAGGAGGAGAGCTCGGCGGCAGGACGCAGAGAGAACTCGACGGTGTAGGTGTAGTCCTCGTGATCCTTGGCGAGGTCGAGCTCCTTGTAGTCACCGTTCTTGGTGGGGACGATGTCCAGCTCGTTGAGGACGGCGGGCTCGTTGGCGGCAATCAGATCGTTGGTGGCCTGGGCGAGGGTGGCCTCGGCGCCAAGAGCAGCGTCGATGACCGGACGGGGAGCCTTGCCGGCACGGAAGCCCGGGAAGCGGTATTTCTTGGCGGTGTCCTTGTAGACCTTCTTGATCGCGGCGTCGACGTCGGCGGCCGGGATGGTGACCGTAGCGGTGAGCTTGGCGTCCTTGACGTCAGAAGCGGTGATGTTCAACACGTTCCTCCTCATACTGCCCAGCTTATCTGAGGTGCTGGTACCTTTATGCAACAAAGTGTCGCGACGGCCGAGGCCGACGCAGGTGCGTTGGTGCGGGCGAAAGGACTCGAACCTTCACGGGAATCCCACCAGAACCTAAATCTGGCGCGTCTACCAATTCCGCCACGCCCGCATGAGCGCACAGACAAGGAATGATAGCAGATACGAACGGCAAGCGCACGCACACCTTTTTAGACCCACGACCTCACCACGAGTTACAGCGGAACAGGGTAGCTAATTTGGGACGGGGCTTTTTAGCTACCCCGCTTGTGGGGGTAGCTAAAAAAGCCCCGTCCCAAATTAGCTACCCCCATCGGCTATCTCCCGCAGCCCACAATTCGGTTGAAAAGTGGGCTGCAGTTTCCTCGGGCTTGCCAAAGAGCGGCGGCTGCCGCGCCTCGCCTACTCCCCCAGCAGGGCCTTCTCGGGCGTGATCGGCAGCGAGCGAACCTGGTGGCCGGTGGCGTGCGCCACGGCCGAGGCAACGGCGGCGAGCGGTGTGTTGATGACGACCTCGCCGATCGACTTGGCGCCAAACGGGCCCGTCGGCTCGTAGCTCGGCTCAAAGGCCACGCGAATGCTGCCGATATCCAGGCGCGTGGGCAGCTTGTAGCTCATAAAGTTACCGGTGCGCAGGCGGCCGCGGTCGTCGTGCTCGACAATCTCGTAGAGTGCGTGACCGATGCCCTGGGCAATGCCGCCCTCGGCCTGGACGCGCGCGAGTGCCTCGTTGATCACGGTGCCGCAGTCCACAGCCGCCGCATAGTCCACCACAGTCACCTTGCCGGTGGCCTTGTCGACCTCGACCTCGGCAATGCCGGCCATAAACGGCGGAGGCGAAACGGGCAGGCAGGCAGAAGCATGCGAGGTGAGCGCGTCGCCGCCCGCGATGTTCTTTACGCACAGGTTGGCAAAGTCGCGCAGCGTGAGGTAGCGGCCGCACTCGCGAGCGGCGCGCTCGTCAGACAGACGCACGTACTGGCCGTCGAAGACCACGTCGGCGGCGTCCACGTCCCACATCTGGGCGGCCTTGGCGCAGATCTTCTCGCGCAGCTCGGTCGCGGCATTCTTGGCTGCCAGGCCCGTCACGTACGTGCCCGAGCTCGCGTACGAGCCGGCATCGAACGGCGAGACGTCGGTGTCCACGCCGCGCACCACGATAAGCGAGCTCTCCACGCCCAGCTCCTCGGCGGCAATCTGCGCCAGGATCGTGTCGACGCCCATGCCGTTATCGGTGGCTCCGGTGCCGATGGTAATGAAGCCGTCCTCTTCCAGGCGCATGTCGATGCCGGCGATATCCACATTGGAAATGCCCGAGCCCTGCATGGTGAGCGCGCAGCCCAGAGCACGCACGCGGTCGCCCAGGTCCACGGCCAGCGGCTTGTCGCGCCAGCCGATCATGTCCATCGCACGCAGCAGGCAGCGGTCGAGCGCGCAGGCGTTGAGCTTTTCATTGTAGTACTGCGGCATAATCTCGCCCTCGCGCACGATGTTCTTAAGACGCAGGTCGGCGGGATCCATGTGCAGCATGTCGGCGAGCTCGTTGACGGCGCTCTCCACGGCAAACTGGCCCTGGGTGGCGCCGTAGCCGCGATACGCACCGCCGCGGTTGGTGTTGGTGTAGACGGCGTCCCACCTAAAGCGGCTCGCCTTCACGTGGTTGTAGATGGGCAGGCTCTTGTGGCCCGAGAGGCCGATCGTCGTGGTGGCATGTTCGCCATACGCGCCGGCGTTGGACAACGTGTGCAGGTCGATGGCCGTGATGGTGCCGTCTTTCATGGCGCCCAGCTTGACGGTCATCTGCATCTGGTGACGCGAGTTGCCCGCAGTGATGGTCTCCTCGCGGGTGTAGCAGCAATAGCTCGGACGGCCAGTCTGCTGCGTCACGAACGCCACGAAGATCTCGCAGCAGCCCGTCTGCTTGGAGCCAAAGCCGCCGCCGATGCGCGGCTTAATAACCTGCACCTGCGACTGCGGAATGTCGAGCGACTGCGCGACCATGCGGCGCACATGAAAGGGCACCTGCGTGGAGGTGGTCACCGAGATGCGGCCGAACGCGTCGGTCGTCGCGAAGGCACGGAAGGTCTCCATGGGCGCGGTCTGCGTGGCCTGGCTGGTGTAAGTGCGCTCAAAGACGATGTCGCTCTGGGCGAAGGCCTCGTCCAGGTCGCCAAAATCGCTGGTACCGCTGCACACCAGGTTGCGAGCAACGTCGCCGCCCTGCGGGAACATAAAGGTCACGTCGCCCTCGGGGTGGACCACGATGTCGTTATCGAGCGCCTGGGTAAAGTCGAGCAGGGGCTCGAGCACCTCGTAGTCGACCTTGATGAGCTTGAGTGCCTTGTCGGCGGCCTCCTCGGTCTCGGCGGCGACGATCGCCACCTCCTCGTTTTGGTAGCGCACCAGGTTCTCGAGGATCAGGCGGTCGTAGGGGCTCGGCTGCGGATAGCTCTGGCCGGCGATGGTAAAGCGGCGCTTGGGCACGTCCTCGTAGGTGTAGACGCCCACCACGCCGGGCACCTTCAGGGCGCGCGACGTATCGATGGAGCGGATCTTGGCACGGGCATACGGGCTGCGCTTGAGCTTGACGATAAGGGCGCCGGCGGGCACCAGGTCTCCTGTGTAGACGGGACGCCCCTCGAGCAGGGCCTTCGAGTCCTTCTTGGGCTGCTTATGGGTGATCTGCTTGTACGAGACACCATCGCAGCTGGTGTCGTTGACCGGAAGCTCGGGCATCTCAAAGCCCACCTGCACGCCGGACTCGTTAAGGAAGCGGACGATGGCGCGCAGCTGGCTCTCGTAGCCGCTGCAACGGCAGAGGTTGCCGGCGAGCTGGCGCGAGAGCTCCTCGCGCGTGGCGACGAGGCTCGGGTCCTCCTTGGCGGCGCGGGCAAGCGCCAGCACGTTCATGATGAGGCCGGGGGCGCAAAAACCGCACTGCTCGGCGCCTTCGGCAGCCATTGCGTGGGCGAGCGCCTCGGACTCGGCCTTGAGGCCCTCGAGCGTGGTGACGGAGCGGCCCTCGACGCGCGCAGCGGGAACCGAGCAGCTCAGCACCGGGTCGCCGTCGAGCCACACCGTGCACAGACCGCAGTTGGTGGTTTCGCAGGCACAGCGCACCGAGGCGCAACCCTGCTCGCGCAGCAGCGCAAAGAGCATGGTGTCGGGGGCAATCTGAACCTTGACCTTGCGGCCGTTGAGCGTAAAGGAAAGATCGATGAGTTTGGCAGCCATTAGCGCACCTCGCTAGAATCGACGCCGGGCACGCGGCGGCAGGAATACTCGTCCGTGGCAAACTTAGGCACTTGCACGCCCTCGAGCTCGCGGGCAAGCGAGGCCGAAAGCTCGATGCCGGCGGCGCGACGCACGGCCTGAATCGCCAGCGGCGCCGAGATGCAACGGCGATAGTCGGCCGAGCCCCACAGGTTGGTGCCGTAGCTCAGCGCGCGTACGGACGCGGCCAGGGCGCGCAGCTCGTCCTCGGAAGGCTGCTCGCTCACCAGGCCACATGCCTCGCCCTGCAGCAGGGTCGCGCGCAGCGGGCGGGCACCCACGGTGACATGCCAGCTGTTGTCCCACCAGGCGGCGGTGACGTTTAAGGAGGGGAAGTCGGTCGCGGCCTTGCGCACGGCCTCGTAGCTTGCACGGTAATCGTGCTTAACGACCACGACGCGCTCAATCACGTCGCGCACGTAACCCATATCCACGAACTCGGCGAGCGGCACGCGACCGGCCCCCGTCAGCTCAACGTATGAATCGAGCGCCAAAAAGGCCGAGAGCACGTCCGAGAAACCAAAGCGACCGTAGATGCTGCCGCCCACCGTGGCGGTGTTGCGCAGCTGCACGCCCACGATATCGTGGACGGCGAACTCAAAGACATGGTTGACAAGCGCGTTGAGCTCGGCATGGCGCTCGAGCTGGCGCAGGGTGCACATGGCACCGATGCGAAACTCGGTCTCGGTCTCCTCGATCTGGTCGAGTCCGCAGGCCGAAAGGTCAATCGCCGTCGCCACGCGACGCGAACCCAGGCGCATCCAGATGCCGCCGCCCACAATCTTGTTGTTGCGGTTCTTCTGTAAGAGCTCATAGGCTTCGGCCGCGTTTCCAACGCGAACGTAGGTACCGAACTTGAGCACGTTCTCCCCCATCTCCTCACTTATCCAGTACCTCTAAGTGTACCAAACGAGGGCGCACAGCCCTCGCCACCATAGAAAAAGGCTCCCAGCCTGATGGCTGGGAGCCTCATCACATGCTATGTCGAGCGAAGATTTAGCAGACGCCCTGGGCGAGCATGGCGTCGGCGACCTTCAGGAAGCCGGCGATGTTAGCGCCCATGACAAAGTTGCCCTCCTGGCCGTACTCCTTGGCGGTGTCGTCCACGTTGTGGAACATGCCGCGCATGAGCTGCTCGAGCTTGCCGTCGACCTCCTCGAAGGTCCAGGACAGGTGCTCGGCGTTCTGGCTCATCTCCAGGCCGGACACGAGCACGCCGCCGGCGTTGGCAGCCTTACCGGGCATAAAGGCGACGCCGTTCTCCTGGAAGTAAGTCGTGGCCTCGATGGTCGTGGGCATGTTCGCGCCCTCGCCGACCACCTTGCAGCCGTTGGCGACGAGCGCCTGGGCGTCCTCGAGCAGCAGCGTGTTCTCGCGAGCGCAGGGCAGCGCGATGTCGCAGGGCAGCTGCCACACGCCGCGGCCGTCGCCCTCGTGCCACACGGCGTTGGGCTTCTCGTCAACATACATGGCGAGCGTGACGCCCTTGTCGTGGCCGGAGCGCTTCTTGTTGTAGACGTGCTCGAGCACGGTGTAGTCGATGCCGTCGGGATCCTCGACCCAGCCGTGGGTATCGGAGCAGGCGAGCACCTTGCCGCCGAGCTGGGCGACCTTTTGGACCGCGTAGATAGCGACGTTACCGGAGCCGTGAACGACAACGTTCTTGCCCTCGAAGGAGTCGCCGCGGCTCTTGAGGTACTCGTCCACAAAGTAGACCAGACCGTAACCGGTGGCCTCGGTACGGGCGAGCGAGCCGCCAAAGGAGAGGCCCTTGCCGGTAAGGACGCCGGTCCACTCGTTGGTCAGGCGCTTGTACTGACCGAACATGTAGGCAACCTCGCGGCCGCCAACGCCCAGGTCGCCGGCGGGAACGTCGGTGTTGGGGCCAATGTGGCGATAGAGCTCG
This sequence comes from Collinsella sp. Sow4_D11, assembly GCF_052116465.1. Taxonomy (NCBI): domain Bacteria; kingdom Bacillati; phylum Actinomycetota; class Coriobacteriia; order Coriobacteriales; family Coriobacteriaceae; genus Collinsella; species Collinsella sp. Sow4_D11. The sequence continues at coordinate 72,441 of NZ_JBQKLA010000007.1, forward strand.
GTCATGAAGGACTGGCAGAAGTGCATGATCTCGTTGTTGGACTTGCCCTTGGGATCAAAGTCGGAGCCGCCCTTGCCGCCGCCCATGGGAAGGGTGGTCAGGCTGTTCTTGAGGATCTGCTCCAGACCCAGGAACTTGAGCATACCCAGGGTGACCGTCGGGTTAAAGCGCAGGCCGCCCTTGTAGGGTCCAATGGCAGAGTTGAACTCGACGCGGTAACCGCGGTTGACCTGAACCTTGCCCTGATCGTCGACCCAGGGAACACGGAACATGACGATGCGCTCGGGCTCGACGAGGCGCTCCAGCAGGGCGGCCTCCTCGTACTCGGGGTGGGCGTCGAGCGCCGGCTGGATGGTGCCGAGGATCTCGGTCGCGGCCTGGATGAACTCAGGCTGCTCGGGATAGCGGGCCTTGAGCTCTTCGAGAACTTTCTGCGTGTAGCTCATGCTTCCTCCAATGATGGGAAACGAAAATGTCGGTCACGGCACCCCATGCGCCGCGAACTTTATCGTGTATGGATAATATCGCACTGTTGCAGCAAAGTTTCGCATAAGCCGACGAGCAGATGTTTCATTTTGATTACGATGCAGGTAGAAGCGTTTTTGAGCACCCGACGTACAAATCGCGTGTTTCGAAGCTGTTTCGTCCACACGTTCCAAACCACCACATTGGGGACACATGATGCGCCCGGGCACACCGGCGGCAAGACAGACGACACGGCGGACCCGCATAAAAACAAAACAGCGCCTTTGCGGCACGCAGCAAGACCGCGAGCACAAAAGCGCTGGTAGCGTGTGGCGGGAACGTATGTGAATCGAACACATCCAAGACGTTTTGCACGCCTCGCAACGGTTTTGAGGACCGCGGAGCCCACCGGAGCCCATCCGTTCCCAAGTGCGGCGGTATTTTACCAAACCGAGCAGCCAGTCTAGCGTAGGGACCTCAGGCCGCCGGCTTCCTTGTCGAGCACCGTAAAGCGCGCGGCATCCAGGTGCTCCAAGATGCTGATGGCACGTTTGCGCGACACGCCCAGAGCCTCGCGCAGCACGCTCGTGGTGGCAGCGCCGCCGGCTGCCTCAATGGCAGCGGCGACAAGCTCGCGCGCATGGGCTTCCGAGATGGCAGACAGGGCAACGTCGCGCTCGACCTTAACGATCGAGCGGTTGAGCGAAAGCTCGCGCAGGGCGCGCGTCATGGTGTCGCGGTCGAGCTGCAGTCGCTCACCCACCTCGGGCAGCGTCGGCGCATCGAGGCCGGCCCCGTCGAGCAGCGCCACAATGCGCTCACACGCCTCGCGCACCACACGCGCCGCGGCAGCAGCGGAGTGCGGGTCGAACACCTCGGTGCCCTCGGCGGCGCACACGCCACGCGAGCAGCCCTCGGCAATCAGAGCCGCGGCAACGCCTTCATCGGCGGCAGGCCACGCAGCATGGGCAACGGCGCCGGGCGTAAAACCCGTCTCCTTGGGAGCCGCCGCGTGCATGGCAGACAGGGTCGCCGCCAGCACGTCCATGGCGGCATCGAGCACGGCGCCATTCGCATACAACGTGCCGCCCGAGCCGGCAAGCTCGCAAAGAACGCCTCGCGCCACCAACTCGCCCAGCGCGGCATCGGCCTCACCGGCAACAAGATCGAGCGCCTCGGCAACATCAGCCGCCGCAACCGGCAGCGCTTGCAGCGCCAGCCACGCGTCTACGCCAGCAACGACATCGCCGGCTTCAAGCGCCGCAAACAGCGCACGCTCGCCGGCCGAAAGCTCGCGCGAGCGACGGCAGCGCGAAAGCAGCACACGCCCGCCGCCGATGAGCATAACGGGCGAATACGACAGCACCACGGCATGGTCTCCGGCGCGCAGCGGCAATGGCTCCTCCAGGCGCACCTGCACGGTACGGGTCTCGCCCACCGCCATGGGGGCCTCGCCCTCCAAAAGCATGACGCGGCCGATGACCTCGGCCGTGCCGGCCATCACGTGCACGCGCGCGCCCGACTCGAGCACGCGCGGCTTGGTGCCCTCGCGGCCCAGGTAGGTAAACGTCATCATAAAGCGCAACGTCTGACCAAAGCGACCCTCCACGCCCAGCATCTCACCACGGTCAAGCGCCGCGACACCGTCACCGACCAGGTTGAGCGCCGCGCGTTGCCCAGGCAGCGCCCGGCGTATCGCCATGCACCTGAATCCCGCGCACACGACAGACCGTACGCGACGGCAAAGCCATCAGCTCGTCGCCCACCGCAACCGGCGCATCGTGCAGCGTTCCCGTAACGACGGTGCCGACACCCTTGATCGTAAAGCAGCGGTCAATCGGCAGGCGAGACGAGGCATCGCTCCGATCGGAACGGTCGCGGCAAGCATCCCAGCAGGCACTTACCTGCTCGTCGACCACCGCAAGCAGCCCGTCGATCCCCTCGCCCGTCTTGGACGACACGGGCACAATCGGCGCGCCCGCAAACACGGTACCCGACAAAAAGTCATCGACATCGAGCTCGGCAAGCTCGGTCATCTCGGCATCGGCCAGGTCGCACATCGTCAGCGCGACCACCATATGCGTAACGCCCAGCAGCTCCAGCACATGCACGTGCTCGCGGGTCTGCGGCATCACGCCCTCGACGGCCGAAACCACCAGCACGGCCACGTCGATACCCGTGGCGCCCTGCACCATGGCGCGCAGGTAGTGGGCATGGCCAGGCACGTCGACCAGGCCGACAATCTTGCCACTCGGCAGCGCCAGCTCGCCAAAGCCAAGCTCAACGGTCATACCTCGAAGACGCTCAACCTCCAGACGGTCGGGATTCTTGCCGGTCAGCGCCTCGATCAATGCCGACTTACCGTGGTCGACGTGGCCCGCCGTGCCAAAGATAACGGGACACTCCACCAGCGCCTGGACCTCACTCATCGAGCAATCGCCTTCTCAACGCATGCGGCAAGCGTCGATGCCGCCGTCTCGATATCGCGGTCGCCCACGAGCGTACGGACGTCAAACAAAATGCGATCGTGCGAGGTTCGCGTGACAACCGGTGTGTCGAAGTCCTGGACAAGCGAGCGCTTGAGCGCATCGACCGTCAGGCGCGCGTCAACAAGACGCACGGCAACGCACATCGTGGGCAGCTCCATGGTAGGCAGCGAGCCGCCACCGGGGGTCGACGATTCCTCGACGATCTCCACCTGAACGGCGCACGGGCAACCGGCCTTATCGAGCCCGGCGACCATACGATCGCACAGCTTGCGGGCACGTCGCTCCAAATGGGCCTGCGACAGCGTAAGCATGCTGAGCACCGGAATATCGCGATGGGCAACATCGGCGCCGTCCATGTAGATATGCAGCGTGGCCTCGAGCGCCGTAAGCGCCAACTTGCCCGGACGCAGAGCGCGCATGAGCGGATGTGCGCCGCAGGCCTGGACCAGATCGCGACGGCCCATGATGATGCCCGCCTGCGCCGCGCCCAGCAGCTTATCGCCCGAGCACGACACGATATCGAGACCCGCCGCGACCGAAGCCGGCGTGGGTTCCTCGCCACCGCGCACCAGGATGTCATCGGGCAGGAGCGCGCCCGAACCCTGGTCCTCATAGAACAGCAGGCCATGCTTGTGAGCAAGCGCCGCAAGCTCCCGAGAGCTCACTTCCTCGTGAAAGCCCTCGATGCGATAGTTGGAAGGATGGACCTTGAGAATCATGGCCGTATCGGGCGTGATGGCTTGCTCATAATCTGCTAGGTGCGTGCGGTTGGTGGCGCCGACCTCGACGAGCTTGGCGCCCGAAGACGCCATGACATCGGGGATGCGAAAGCTGCCGCCGATCTCGACAAGCTCGCCGCGGCTAACGACGACCTCCTTGCCTGCGGCATGGGTAGCCAGCACCAGCAGCACCGCGGCGGCGTTGTTGTTGACCACAAGCGCGTCCTCGGCACCGGTGAGCGAGCGGATCAGATGCGCGGCGTGTTCCTTGCGCGACCCGCGCGAGCAGGTGTCCACGCTGTACTCGAGCGTACTGTACCCGCGCGCAACCTCGGCCACGGCCTTTGCCGCCGACTCCGCGAGCGGGGCGCGGCCCAAGTTGGTATGGATGACCACGCCCGTGGCGTTGACGGCAGGGCGCAGGCTCGGCAGCGCGGAGCGGTGCGCACGCCACTCAATTGCCAAGGCCAGGTCGCGCTTAGAGCGCGGGGCGGCACCGGCGCGAATGGCGGCGCGTTCCTCGTCGAGCTCGGCCGTGACGGCGGCATGCACCACCGCGTCGCAGGTCTCCCCCGCCGCCTTCACTACCGGCCACTCGGCGAGCAGCTCGTTGACGGAGGGAATGGCGCGCAGGCGGGCGCGAACCTCATCGGATATGTTCTGGCTATCGCTCATGTGCGGCCTTTCAAAACCAAAGGTGAATCAATCGTTCGAACGTCAAACTATCAGCCGATTCGATCGGCTGAGTCAATCAATCGCTATTATCCTCGCACGGCGACGCCCCGCGGGAGGTCCAACGTCAAACAGACGGTACCCTACGCCTCAGACTTCTTGGCGTAGATAAACCAGTAGCCGAGCGCGACCAGAACCGCACCGCCCACGATGTTGCCCAACGTGGCGGCGGACAGGTTAAACGCAATGCCCGCGGCGTTGAGCGCATCGGCGCCGGCGACGTCGGCACCATAGCCGCACGCGTGCATCACGGCACCCATGGGCAAAAAGTACATATTGGCAACGCAGTGCTCAAAACCGCAGGCCACAAAGGCGGCGATGGGCAGCAGAATGCCCACGACCTTATCGACCACGGTCTTGCCGGCGGTACCGATCCACACGGCCAGGCACACAAAGATGTTACACAGGATGCCGCGGAAGAAGATCGTCAGCCAGTCGATCGTCACCTTGCCGGCGGCGACACTCACCATGGAATTGGCGACCGCCTCGCCGTTGAGCTTGTAAACGCCGGCCATGTACACCAAAAAGACGATGAACAAGGCACCGGCAAAGTTGCCAAGCCATACAACGACCCAAGCCTTGAGCATCTGGACCAGGGTGATCTTTTTGCTCTTGAGCGCGCAGACCATAAGCGAATTACCGGTGAACAACTCGGCGCCACACACCAGCACCAGCACCAGGCCCAGGCAAAAGCACAGGCCGCCCACGACGCGCTGGGTACCCCAGCCCAGCGTGCTGTCGCTCAAAAACACCGTAAAGAACAGACCGCCGAAGGCGATAAACGCACCGGCGAACATTGCCAACAGAAAGGCCTGAGCGACCGGCAGGTTAGCCTTGGTCACGCCGGCGGCCTCGGTCTTGGCCTCGATCGCGGCGGGTGCCAGGCAATCGGGGGCAGGGTACTCCACCTTGGAATCTGCCATGTCAATCACTTCTTTCCTAATCACCAGGGACAAGCGCTGCTACAGCTCCTGTCCCAAGCGGACAAAGTGGGAAAAGTCGTTGGCGGCCACGGCGTCGTACACGGCGTCAACGGCGTCAAAGACTTCCGGGGACATGGGGTTGTAGAACTCCATGTCGCCCGGCTGAATCCCTATGAAGAAGATATCATCGCACGATTGCTCGATTTCTTCGATCAGAATCGACAAAGGGAGCGAATGCGTGGTGAACATCGACTTGCGAGCTACGTCGCGTTTGTCGAGCAGGCGGATGGTGCCACCTGCTGAGCATGCAGGCCAAAGTCGTCGTCAAACACCGAGATGCCGGCCTTGGCCGACCCTCGAAAACCGCGTTCGTCGAGCAGCGCATCGCAGGCCTCGAGTAGCGACGGCACGTGCCAACCATAATCTGCCAGATAATAGCCGGCGTTTCCTGGCCGAGCAATCTCAACCTGAAGCTCAGGTGCAAGTTGCGGTGAAATACGGACTACATGGGCCATAAAAGCCGGAAAACAGCCCGTATTTCACCGCAACTTAGGAGGGGATGTGGGGTCTCCGGCATGTATATGAAAATGGCTCTGCTTCCAAAAGGAAGCAGAGCCATTCATCAATCTTATGGAGCGGGCGACGGGAAGTCCAAGGGTTTGCTTCGCAAACCCTTGTTTCGCTGCGGGCCATTGGCCCTTGCGTGCTGCGCTGGAAAATGCTCACGCATTTTCTCAGCTTCGCACCCTGCCGGGTTCGATTCCCGTCGCCTGGCACGCTTATGAAAACGGCTCTGGCGCCAAATAGAGCCAAAGCCGTTAAAACTATCCTATGGAGCGGGCGACGGGAATCGAACCCGCGTCATCAGCTTGGAAGGCTGGGGTTCTACCATTGAACTACGCCCGCAAGATATGGTCGGGACGACAGGATTTGAACCTGCGACATCCTGCTCCCAAAGCAGGCGCGCTACCAAACTGCGCCACGTCCCGAAGGTGTTGAGCAGCTAAGGTCTAAACCTTGCGTGTCCCAAAGCGAAGGAAATTATAGGGGAGACTTCCCGCTTGTGCAAGCGACGATACCCTAGCTCCTCGAATGTGTGACAAACTGGCTATGGAGCAGACCAATCACAAACGCCACAACGGCGGCCGGCGCCCACGCGGCTCCAATATCCGCCAGCGGCACCGCATCGAACGGTAGCCACGCGCCCGCAAAGAACGCGTCGCGGACCGAGGTGATCACGCTCTGCACCGCGACGACGCCGCCGACCCAGACCCACACCTGCGGATGAGCGTCGCAAAAGCCGTGCACCAGGCCCATAAGCACCAGCACGATGGCAACGGGATACAAGGCGTTGAGCATGGGCACCGAGAACATGAGGATCGCGTCGAGGCCCACGTTGGAGAGCACGCAAGAAAACGCCGCGAACACAAAGGCGAGAACCGCAAAGGGACGGCGCATAGCCTCCTCGGGAGCCTCCGCTCCCCCTTCGACCACATACGTCTCGCAGAAGTAGCGCGAGCAGCAGCTGATGAGGCCGATGCACACGTTCATGCAGGCGAGGAAAAAGATCGCAAAGACCACGATCGTGCCGGCAAGACCAAAGTGCATGGAGGCAGAGCGGGCAAGGATGGCGGCACCGTTGGTGGCATCGGGCACAACCGTGCCGAGCTGCATGCCGGCAAGCGCCAGGCCGCAGTAGATGATGGCCATGAGTACGCCGGCGATCACACCGGAACGCGAGATCTCGAAGGCCACGCGCTTGTCATCGGTCACGCCCAGCTCGTGGATGGTCTCGGCGATGATAATGCCGAAGGCGAGCGAAGCGAGCAGGTCCATGGTCTGGTAGCCGGTCAGAAAGCCCTGCACGGCAGCGCCCGCATCGTAGGGAGCCTGAGGCGCGGCAGCCGGTCCCAACGGCGAGACCACGGCGGCACCCACGACCAGCACGATGAGCGCAATGAGCGCGGGTCCCGTAATGCGACCGAGCACGCGCGTGATGACGCCCGGACGCAGCGTGAGCGCAAACGCGACGACAAAGAAGCCAACGGCAAACACCAGACGTGCCGTGCCGAGCGAGACGCCCTCGGGCAGCAGCGGCACCAGCATCTCGAAGGCCGTGGAGCTCGTGCGCGGAATAGCCAGGCACGGGCCGATGGCTAGATACACCGCCGCAACGAAGAATTCGCCAAACTTAGGATGCACACGCCCGGCCAGCTCGCGCGCCGTTCCGGCAAGCGCCACGGCGATAAAACCCATGACGGGCAGGCCGATGGCGGCAATCAGAAAGCCGAGCATGGCGAGCGGCGTGGCAGAGCCTGCCTGCAGCGCCAACAGCGGCGGAATAATGAGGTTGCCGGCGCCAAAGAGCATCGAGAACAGGGCGATGCCGACGGTAACGACATGGTCGGAGCGCAGGCCGCGCGAGGCGGATGAGGCCATGGGACCACCTTTCGGGTCGAAACAAAAACGGGACGGGCAAAAGACCCGTCCCGCAAGTATATACGCTCTAGCAGGCTAAATCGCGGAGCGCGTCAATCGCGGTGTCGACTTCCTCGTCCGTGTTGAAATACCCAAACGAGAAACGAACGACACCCTGACGCTCAGTCCCGAGCGCGCGGTGCATGAGCGGGGCACAATGGGCGCCGGGGCGCGTCGCAATCCCCCACCCCTGCATGAGCGCGTCCGAGATCTGGGCAGAGTCGATATCGCCCACGTTGAGTGAGACGATCGCCGAGCGCACGGGCTGGTCAAAGGCACCGTAGAGCGCAATGCCGGGGATTTCGCGAACACCGGCGAGGAAGCGCTCTGCAAGCGAGCGCTCATGCGCCGCAATCGCCTCGACCCCACCCTGGGCCTCGATAAAGTCGAGGCCGACAGAAAGGCCCGCGATACCGTGACCGTTGAGCGTGCCCGCCTCAAGGCGCGTGGGCCACTCAAGCGGCTGCAGCGCATCGAAGCTGTGTACACCGGTGCCGCCCATGGCCCACGGCGCCACGTCAATGCCCTCCGCCACGGCCAGGCCGCCGGTGCCTTGAGGTCCCATGAGCCCCTTGTGGCCGGTAAAGCACACCACGTCGAGCCCCATGGCATCCATGTCAATCTTCGCCGTGCCGGCAGACTGCGAGGCGTCGACGATCACCAGCGCACCTGCCGCATGGGCCATGGCCGCTACGCGCGCAATGTCGACCGCGTTGCCGGTCACATTGGAGGCGTGCGTCACCACCACAGCACGCGTGTCCGGCGTAACCAACCGCTCGAGCTCGTCGTAGTCGAGCACGCCGCTCGCGTCGCAACCCGCATGCTCAACCGCCACACCCTGTTCCGCCGCCAGGCGATTGAGCGGGCGTAACACCGAGTTGTGCTCGAGCACCGTCGTGACCACACGGTCGCCGGGGCGCACCACGCCACAGATGGCGGTGTTGAGCGCAGCCGTGGAGTTGGGCGTAAAGCACACATGGTCCGCTCTGGGGCAACCCAAAAGGCGCGCGAGCTTGGCACGGCAACCGTGAATCGTACGAGCCGCATCGAGAGCACCCGACGTGGCGCCGCGCCCGGCATTGCCGAGCGAGCACATCGCCTGCGTCACGGCATCGATGACCGCCTGCGGCTTGAGCATGGTCGTCGCCGCGTTATCCAGATAGATCATCGCACGACCTCCCACATGTCAATCACCGTAAAGCCCTCGGTGGGAACACCAGCTGCGGCAAGCTCGCCGCGCAGCAGCTCCTCATCGGCAGGCAACGCCTTCCACGCCAGACCGCAGCCGGCAGCGACCTCCCCGGGCACAGGAATCGTTCGCCCGGGGAGGCCGCGCTCGATGCATAGGGTCTCGCACCCCATGGCGGCCGCCGTGGTGGGAAACGTGATGACAAGCGCCGGACGCTTCTCCCTCATGGCAACTCCAACCAAATATGTTACGGGCGCACGACGCGCACGGCATGCTCCATCTTCTCCACGATCACGTACATGTTGGTGACCTCGCCCACCGCAAGCTGGTCTTTAATGCCAAAGTGGTCCAGGCAGGTACCGCAGGTGAGAATCTCGACGCCCTGCTCGGCCAGGCCCTTCAGGTCATCGAGCACCGGAGAGCCCTCGACGGTGAGCTTGGCGCCGCCGTTGTAGAACAGCATGGTCGCGGGCAGCTCCTCCTGCTGCGTCACGGCAAAGATAAACGCCTTCATGAGCTTGTGGCCCAGCTCGTCGTCGCCGCGGCCCATGCAGTCGGTGTAGACGGAAATGACGAGTTTGCCCTTGCCGGCGCTGGCATCACAGAAGGCAGCACCGTCCTGCTCGGGGTCCGCAACGGCCACGGCACCGGCGGTCGCCACGGTCACGTGCCACTCGGCGTCAGAAACCTTCTCGACCGAGGCCGTGCAGCCCTTCTCCTGCGCCATCTTGGAGATGTTCTTGACGGCGGTCTCGTTATCGACCGAGGTCACGACAACGCCCTCGCCATCGAGTTGCTTGAGCGCCTTAAGCGTCTTGACGAAGGGCAGCGGGCAGGCATCGCCCATGGCATTGACTTCAATCTTGGTAGACATAGCATTTCCTTTCGAAAGAACCGTTCTAGAGAACGGTAAACAGTTACATAAACGTGCGGGCTAGCGGACAACGTGGACGGCAGGACCGCCTGGCACCGGCTCGCACACGCGACCGACGACGGAGGCGATACGTCCTTCGGCATGCAGACGGCGCGCAAGCTCATCCACATCCCTCGCGGGCGCCGCGATGAGCAAACCACCCGAGGTCTGCGGATCGTACAGCGCGTCGAGCATGCCCGGCTCCAGACCATCGTCGGCAGCCACGCGCGGGCCAAAAAAGTCCTGGTTGCGGTAGGCGCCGGCAGGGATAATGCCAAGGCGTGCCATGTCGAGCACCTGGTCAAAGAGCGGCACCGCCCCCGACACAAGCTCAATCTGCACGCCCGAGCCCTCGGCCATCTCGCACGCATGTCCGATCAGGCCAAAGCCCGTGATGTCGGTGCAGCCATGAAGCTCGAGGTCCTCGGCCAGACGAATCGGAGCCTCGTTGAGGGTCCGCATCGAGTCAAACATGGCTGCGGCCTCGTCCTGTTCGATGAGCTCGCCCTTAATGGCCGTAGTGATGATGCCCGAGCCGATCGCCTTGGTCAGCAGCAGAACATCGCCCACGCGTGCGCCGCTGTTGGTGAGCATACGGTCAAGCGCGACAAAGCCACTCACGGACAGGCCGTACTTGGGCTCGTCGTCGTTGATGGTGTGGCCGCCCGCGATGGCACAGCAGGCCTCGACGCACTTGTCGGCGCCACCCGCCAGAATCTGGCCGGCAACCTCAACGCCCAGGCAACTGGGTATGCAAAGCAGGTTCATGGCATGGCTCGGCCGTCCGCCCATGGCGTATATGTCCGACAGCGAGTTTGCCGCGGCGATCTGGCCAAACAGGAACGGGTCGTCGACCATCGGTGGGAAGAAGTCGATGGACTGCACGAGGCCCAAGTTATCGCCAACGCGGAAGACGCTCGCATCGTCGGAGGTATCGAACCCCACGAGCAGGTTGTCGTTATGCACATTGGGTAAGTCGCCCAGGACCTGGGCGAGGGCTCCAGGAGCCAACTTAGCGGCTCAACCGCTCGCGGCAGTCATCTGCGTGAGCTTCATGAGATCGTCAGCCATCGATACCTCCTCTCATAGGTCAATCAGTTCCTCCCAGTATACGCATGGCGGCGCCGAGAGCGGGCAATTTATCGCACCGGCCCCCTACGCGAGCGCCTGGGCTCGAATGGTCGCGCCGATGGCACCGGCAAAGCGGGCCTGGGGCGAGGTGGTGACCGGCGAGCCCACCAATGCGCCAAGACGCTCGATGACATAGGCGTTTTCGCACAGACCACCGGTCAGATAGTACGGGGCGCCCGCGGCTTGCGAGGCCATGGTCGCCACACGCGACACGACGCTGTCGATCACGCCGCGCGCAATGTTCTCGCGCGGCTCGCCGCGGCCGATCAGACTAATGACCTCGCTCTCGGCAAACACCGTGCACATGCTGCTGATCTTGGTGGGCTCACCGGAACGCGCCAGGTCGGCAGCCACGTCATAGCCAGCCGCTGCCAGTGCCTCGCGCAGCCGCTCGGAAGCATCGACCGAGGAGAACCCGGTTGGCTGCACGCAGGTCCACGTCACCGAATCCACCCCATCGACCACAGCGGCCTTAGCCGCCGTAGAAGCCCTCGAGCTCCTCCTTGAGCAGGCGGCACTCCTCGTACCAGCCTTCACGCTCGTAGGCGCGGTCGCGACCCTGCGGAAGATGCAGAATGTGCGTGCGCTTAAGCTCCCCCAGCAGCTCGTACATCTTCTTCTTGCCGTCGCAGGTGGTCTCGCCGATGATCATGTCGCTAAAGTACGTAAACGGACACTTTTGCGAGTAGGCAAAACCATAGGTCGACTTGATGAGCGGGCAGAGGTTTGACGGCAGCACCTTCTCGCCCTCGGGAATCACCTCGTCGGACGTACCACACAGAGCTACGCTTGCAGCCCCCGCGGCATCGTCGTACGGCAGCATCGTGTGCCGTCGTTTAATAAATTGATTGAAAAGAGTTTGTCATCCCTCATTCGGCGAACGGCAAAAACAAAGCCGCCGAGGCTTATATCCCCGACGGCATTACCCGGCGCTATCGACAAACCAAATGGATCCTACTGGCATCAAAATGCATGCGCAGCGTCTCGCCTGCTTGCGGTAGCTCGTCGACAGGCACGCCCACCTTGTTGACCTTCCACTGCAGGCGCGTGGGCGCATCGGCACGCGGAACGTCTAACAGCACCAGGCGCTCAAAACGCGAATCGCTCACTCGGGCCACGTGCAAATCATAGCTGTTGCGGCCCCGCTCGGCACGGTTGTCAACATGGAAGTAACTTGCGCGAATGCCCAGGTACACCACATTATCGGGAACCTCGCGACCCACGTTAAAGGTCATGCCCCAGTCGAGCGCCTCAACTTCCTCGGGCCCGATCTTTCGTGCGCGGCTTGTGTTCTTGCACCCCGTCAGGCGCAGTGCCGCCAGCGTCTGCGGACGGCGGACCACGTCCTCGACGGAGCCGATCTCCTCCACATGCCCGTTATGCATCACGCAGATGCGCTGGCAGAGGCGGCACGCTTCGTCGATGTCGTGACTCACGTAGAGCACGGTGCGGTTGCACACATCGAACAGGTCGAGCATGTTCTGCTCGAGTGCGCTCTTAAGATAGGAATCGAGCGCGCTCATAGGCTCGTCGAACATAAAGATGCCCGGATGCGCCGCCACCATGCGGGCGAGCGCCACGCGTTGCTGCTGCCCGCCCGAAAGGCGCGCGGGGTAGCGGTCGGCAAAATCGGCCAGGCCGAAAATGCCCAGATAGCGCTCCGCCAACCTTTTGCGCGCCGCGGCGTCGCCCGCGTCCTTTACACCGGCACATACGTTATCGGCCACCGTCATGTTGGGAAATAGCTGATAGTTTTGGAACAGCAGGGCGCATTTGCGCTCCTGGGGCGACAGGTTGATGCCCGCCGCCGAGTCAAAAAAGGTCATGCCGTTGACGACGATCTTGCCCTCGTCGGGCGTCTCCACGCCGGCAATGCAGCGCAACGTACAGCTCTTGCCGCAACCCGAGGCGCCCAGCAGCGCCACGCGCTCCTCGCCGGCCTCAAGCTGCATGTCGAGCGTAAACCCGGGATAGCGTTTTTTGATATCCAGAACGAGTGACATGGCCTATCGACCTCCCTGCAAAGCGGCATCATCGCGCATGAGCTCGACCAGTGCCTCGCGATCGATACGCAAGGCATCGCCGCCCGCCGGATCGAGCGAATCGCCCTGTCCAGCGAGATCTTTGGCCTGCTTGCGCTCCGCACGGGAAAGGCCCCGTTCGCGATACTTTTGCGAATGAGCGGTGTACATATTGATGAACAGAATGACCAGGAAGCTGAACGCAATTACAACCACGACCCAAAAGAGGGCCACCGACGTGTTGCCGCCCATCCACTCAAAGTAGATGGCGATGGGAATAGTCTGCGTAATGCCGGCGTAGTTGCCCGCAAAGAACAGGGTGCAGCCAAACTCGCCCATCGCGCGGGCAAAGGCGAGCACCGTGCCGGCGGCGATGGAGGGCCAGCCGAGCGGCATCATGAGCTTGGCAAAGATACGACGTTCGGACCATCCCAGCGTGCGCGCCGCATCGAGCATCTGCGTGTCGAGGCTCTCGAAGGCACCAAGTGCCGTACGGTAGACAAGGGGAAACGACACCACCACGGCAGATATCACCGCCGCCGGCCACGTAAAGACAATCGAGATGCCGTGCGCGATGAGCCACTGGCCCACCCCGGTCGAGCGGCCAAACAGCATGAGGAGCAGAAAGCCGCAGACCGTGGGCGGCAGCACCATAGGAATCGTAAAGACCGAATCGAGCAGGCCCCTGATGCGGCTCGAGGTACCCATAGTCTTCCACGCGGCGAACAGCCCCAGCGCAAAGGAGATCAGCAGGGCAAGGCCGCTCGTTTTTATGGACACCCAAAACGGGCGATAGTCGATGTCGCCCAAGAAGGCTGCGGCGCGCTCCGCCAGCGACGGCGGCACCGTCGTCGACACGTCCGCATACCGCACGAGGGCGGCGTTATCGCTCCACAGGACGCCGTCACCCAAATCTAGCTCGGCATTCGCGGCGTCGGCGGCATTCACTACCGTGTAGTAATCGCCGTTGCCGCCCTTCACCTTAAACTGATAGCGGTAATCGCTCTGAACCAGCGCGTTATCCGAGGTAAAGACCCATTCGAGATTAGAGTCCTCCAGCAACGCACCGCCCATGGAGTGCGACTTGTCGAGCCCCACGAGCATCTTCTTGAGCGCCTTTTGGTCATCTGCCTTTGAGATATCGAGCCCCGCGTCTTTGGCGGCATGGGCGTCGAGCCAGACCACGATGCTCTCAGGCGTCGTCACCGTCACGAGGGTCGTCTTCTTGTAGATAGGAAAACGGTAACCCTCGGGCTGACCCGCAAACGAACGGGCCGTGCCCTTGGCATTGCGCTCAAACGCGTTGAGGCCAAACCCGACGCCATCGATAAGCGCGGAATCTTCGGTCGCCTGGCGGCCATCGGCGGTGGTGAAGAGCGCCTCGGCCCGAGCAACCCCGGGCGGTGCGGTCAGCACGCACAGAACCGCAGCCAGCACGGCGAGCAGGCGAATCGTTTTCCTTGACACGGGCGACTCCTCAAACACAGGGCAGCGGCGCGCGGACACGCCGGTTCAATCAAAAGGGCGGGCGATCGCGAGAACGCCCGCCCTCAAGCATATCGTTATGCAGCGATGTTGCGAACTACGCGGAAAGCTCAAAGCCGTACTTAGCCCAAATCTTCTGGGCTTTCTTGTTGGTCAGGCAGAAGTCGATGAACGCCTTGGCCTCGTCGGCGTGCTCGGAGCTATCGGCGACAGCGCCGGGATACACGATGGGCTTGTGCGAGTCCTCGGGGCACACGAAGGTCTCCTCGATGCCGTCGTAGCGGAAGATATCGGAGCTGTAGACAAAACCGGCCACGCAGTCGCCCGTAGAGACGTAAGACGCAGCGGTGCCGACCTTGTCGGCCAGAGCCACCTTGTCGGCGAAATCGGGTGCATACTCGCCGTCGTCGCCCTCGGTGCCGGTGTAGAGGCCCACGGAGGCCAGGGCCTGGTTGGCGTACTTGCCAGCGGGAACGGTCTTGGCGTCGCCAATGGCGATCTTGCCGTCCAGGTTCGCGACGTCGGCGATGGCCTCGACCCTGGTGTCGGAGCCCTCGGCGCGAATGATCACGAGGTCGTTGACGAACATGTCCTCACGCGTGTCGGCGTCGACGAGCTCGGCGGCCTCGGCGTCATCCATGGTGCCCTTGGAGGCCGTGATGAGTACGTCGACGGCGGCACCGGCGCGCATCTGCTCGACAAGGTCGCCAGACGCCTTAAACTGCGTGTCGGCAAACGTGGTGCCGGTCTGGTCGGTATAGAGCTTCTGAACCTCGGGCAGGGCCTTCTCGAGCGAGTTGGCAGCAAAGACCTGCAGCTCGACAGCCTTCTTGGAAGATGCCTTAGCAAAACCGGCATCGGAGCCAGTCGGCCCAGACGTCTTGTTGCCGGAGCAGCCGGCAAGCCCAAGGCCGGCAGCGGCGACAGCAGAGAGCGAGACGAATCCGCGGCGAGAAACCGTATCGAACATGTTCAACCCTTTCGAAGGCTACGCCCGGGCACCCCGCCGCAAGCTTTATTCTGTTACTAGATTATACTTTTGCGCGAATAGTGTTTGTGATAAACATTTCTCGTCTAATAATTTTCCTTTACCGATAACCACGAGACGGCCCGCACTGTCGCTGCATAAAAAAGGCGGAGCAGCCCGTAAGGTCACTCCGCCGCAGGTAATGCGCTTATTTGGCGTGCCCGCCCCCCGCCGTCATTTGAGCTGCGTGCTCCAGCTGGTCGCTCACAGCCTCCCAGCTTTCGCGGGCCGCTTTCGTTGATCCCGGAAAGTTGATGACAAGCGTATGCCCACGCTGCATGCACACGGCGCGCGAAAGCATAGCGCGGCGCGTCTTGGTCATGGAGTACGCACGGATTGCCTCTGCAATGCCCGGTACATCGCGGTCGCAGACGGCACGCGTCGCCTCGGGCGTCACGTCGCGCATCGAAAGGCCCGTGCCGCCGCAGGTGAGCACGACATTGGCGTGGCACTCATCGGCCGCCTCCACAATGGCATCACCGATCTCGCTGACGTCGTCGCGCACGACCACATGTGAGGCGACCGTCCAGCCCTGCGCCGCGATGAGTTCCTCGAGCGCAGCACCCGCCTCGTCCTGGGCAAGATCGCGCGTATCCGAGCACGTCACAATCGATATCTTCAGCTCCATAGCATTCCTCCTATAGCACCGTGCCCTCAGGCAAGTCGACACGCACGACATCCACGACGTCGCCCGCCCTGAGGTCACACGAGCCTTCGTCAATACGCAGCAGGCAGTTGGCCCGCTGCATCGTGCCGAGCAGCGCCGAATTCTGCGTCTTGGCCTCGGTCACCAACAGCTCACCGGTCTCGGGGTCGCGCAAAACCGTGGCACGATCGAAGAAGCGGCGATGCTGTCGCTTCTTCACGCCGTGTGTGAGCTTCGCCTGCTGCACGGGACGCACGCCCTCGGCAAAGCCGCGCATCTTGCGGATCGCCGGGCGGGCGAGCATCTCAAAGCCCACATACGCCGCCGCGGGATTGCCCGAAAGTCCCAAATATGGCTTGCCCCCCAGCAGGCCAAACGTGATGGCCTTGCCGGGACGCATCGAGATGCGGTCGAACAGCACCTCGCCCTCGCGCCGAACGAGCGCCGTCACATAGTCGTAATCACCCGCAGAGGCGCCACCACTCGTAATGACAAAATCGCAGTCCTGCGCGGCGCGATGCACCAACTCGGCAATCGCCTGCTCATCATCGGGCGCAATGCCGTAGAACACGGGCTCGGCTCCTGCATCGAGCGCCTCGGCCATCAACGCCGACGAGTTGGAGTCGCGAATCTGCCCGCGCGCCGGCACGTTACTCGGTGCGACCAGTTCCGTCCCCAGCGAGATAATGCCCACGCGCGGAGCGGCATGCACCTTCACACTCGCATACCCGGCGCTCGCCAGCAAGCCGGCGCCCGCCGGAGCCACAACCTCTCCAGCGTACATCACGACGTCGCCAGCATGCGCTTCCTCAGCAGCCGATCGAACGTTCTCCCCCACCTTGGCCGGCGTCGAGAATCTCACACGCGAACCCTCGTTGCCGTCACCGTCGAGCACATCGACGATCTCGTACTTCACCACGGCATCGGCACCTTCGGGTACCGGCGCGCCCGTCATGATACGAACCGTGTCGCCCGCGCCGATTGCGCCCCCAAACACATGGCCCGCCGCCTCGTGCCCCACGACAGAAAGCGTCACGGGCGCATCGGTGGACGCTTTGGCGAGGTCGACGGCGCGCACGGCATATCCGTCCATAGCGCTGTTGGCAAACGGCGAAATGTCGATATCGGCCACCGCGTCCTCGGCCAAGGGAAGGCCGGCGGCCTGCCACACGGGAATCTCGACGAGATCGGTCGGAGCAACGTGCGACAGAACAATCGACTGCGCGTCCTCCAGCGGAATGAGTTTCTCTGCCATATGCACCTCTTAATGCCACAGCGCACAACGGGGGCGCCAATTCTTTATGCTTGTCTCAGTATAATCCCCTGCCGCACGACGGCGAAACGACCCACGTTCTCGAATACATCTGTCGGCCGCAAGCCGCGAAACAGAACCGAAACCAACCTGCCGGTTTGTCACGTTTGGCACGTTCTATAATGCTCGTGTTGCAACCTAAAAGAGGACCGCATGGCTTTTACCGACAAACCCGAAAGCGCAAACGAGGCGCAGGATCATTCCCAGTCGCTCGACAACGGCGGCTTTTTCTCCCTGAACGACGTCATCATGGCAGGCAGGCAACAGCTCACCCGCTCCGAGCATCTCTTGGCTGCCGACACGCGCCGCAATGCCCACAACCTACTCGCGAGCGCTAAGTTGCTCGTGCTCGTCGTCATCGTCTCGCTCGCCATGGGCGTTGCCGCTTGGGCGTTTTTGGCCTCGTTGAATATCGCGACCGACTATCGCGAGCACCATACGTGGATTTACGCGCTGCTTCCCGTTGTGGGCGTTGCCACCGCATGGGCGTACAAAAACCACGGTCTTGCCGCCAAACGCGGTAACAACCTGGTCATCGACTCCGCTCTGGGCACACGCCTCATCCATAAGCGCATGGCCGTCCTCACCTTCGTCTGCTCCACGCTCACGCACCTAACGGGCGGATCGGCCGGTCGCGAGGGAGCCGCGGTGCAGATTGGCGGCACCATCGCCAGCAACATCTCAAGCCTCGCCCACCTCAAAAAGCATGACCACCACGACCTCATGCTCGCCGGCATCTCGTCGGCCTTTGGCGCCGTATTCGGTTCGCCCCTTGCCGGAGCTTTCTTTGGCATGGAGATGTGCTTTATCGGCAAGATCGACTACACCGCAGGGATCTACTGCCTGGTCGCCTCGTTTACCGGCTACTTTACATCACTCGCCCTGGGTACCGAGTACGAAGCGAATGCCATCGCCAGCGTTCCCGCCATGACGCCCAAAACGGTCGTTATCGTTGTTATCAGCGCCATTATCTTCGGTCTGACGGCACGCCTCTTTGCCTGGTCGGTTCGAACCGTCAAGAGCCTGTACGGTCGCTTTATCACCAATTACCTCGTTCGCGCACTTATAGGCGCACTCGTGGTTTTGGCTGTCTATGCCCTCCTCGACGCCTGGGACTACGCCGGCCTTTCCACGTGGCTTTCGGGCGCCGGGTTTGCCGGCAACACCACCCTCGCCGACGCCGCCATCAAGCTCGTCGTAACGGCACTCACCCTGGGTGCCGGTTTCCAAGGCGGCGAGGTCACGCCCCTGTTTGGCATCGGTGCGGCACTCGGTGGCTGGATCGGTTGCCTTACCGGGCTCGACCCCAGTTTTCTGGCGGCTCTCGGCATGCTCGGCGTGTTCTGTGCCGGCCTTAACGTGCCCATCACCACCTGCATGATGGCCATCGACCTGTTCCACGGCACGGCCGCCGGGTTCTTTGTCATCGTGGCCTTTATCAGCTATCTCGCCGGCGGACACCGCGGCGTGTACCCTGCCCAGCGCATCATCTCACCCAAGCGCCGTTCGCTTATAGTGGATGAGGGCGGTACGGTAGCGGATGCTATCGAGCGCCACAACGACCTGATAGAGTAGACGTAAGTATTCGCCGTGCAGCCACAATCGGGGGGCAATTCGACCCGAGCGCGACCGCACCGTCACGCCATATGCCGGGAGTCGCCCATGCACGCAACTGATTTTGGTCGCACGCTCATCATCGCCAACCCAGCCGCCCAATCGGGTGCGGCGCGCGAAGTTGCCGAGCGCCTGCAACGCTTTTTGGACATGACTGCACGCGCATCCCAGTTTGACCTGGTATTGACCGAGCGTATGGGGCACGCCAAGGAGCTGGCCGCACAGGCTCAGGGCTATCGCACCGTTATCGCCCTTGGCGGCGACGGCGTGATCCACGAGGTCGTCAACGGGCTTATGGCACAAAAGGAGGACCCCCGCCCCGCTCTTGCCATCCTACCCGTGGGTTCCGGCAACGATTTTGCCCAAACGCTCGGTATAGAAGATTTCTCCGGCAAGGATTTTGGCGCGCTGCTCACCTGCGAGCTGCAGCGTCAGGACATCGGTCGCATTCGCTCATGGAACCCTGCAAGCGGTAGCGGCGAGGCTTCCGTTGAGTACTACGACCAGACGCTCTCCGTCGGTATTGACGCCGCCATCGGCCTGGGCACCACCGAGCTGCGCAAAAAGACGGGCCTCACCGGTGCTCCGCTCTACACCCTCTCGGGACTTGAACAGTTTGGCCTGCGCTATCGCAACTACCCCATGACAGTCAGCTTTGACGGCGCGCCCGCCGAGCGCGTGAGGGCGATCATCATGGCGATTCAGCTGGGCCCCACGTATGGCTCGGGCTATCGCATCTGTCCCGACGCCGACCCGTGCGACGGCATGCTCGACGTTTGCTACGCCTGCGGCCCCGTTCCGCGCGCGGTCGCGCTTCCCATGTTCCTTTCGGCCAAGGACGGCCACCATACCAAGTTGCCGCCGGTTTGCATGCGCCGCTGCCGCCATGCCGAGCTCACCTTTGGGGAGCCCGACTACCCCATCCAGGCCGACGGCGAACCTGTTATCGCCTCGCGCATCGAAGTCGACATCCTACCCGGCGCCCTCCAAGTCTGGCGTCCAACCCGCTAACCACCCCTAAGTTGCGGTGAAATAGGGACTGTTTATGCAGGTAAAGCCGCAAAACAGCCCCTATTTCACCGCAACTTATCGAGAAGATCACTCCTCCCCGCCCGGCTTGCGGCGGTTGGCCTTTTTAATGGCGTTGAAGTGCTTGTCATTAAGTCTGCGCTGGCGAGAGCGCTGAGGCACCTTGGTCTTTACGCGTCGACGCGGTGGACGCCCGCGACGCTCAAGCTCAGCGCGCAGCTTACGCAAACAGCAGCTACGATTTTGGAACTGGCTGCGACTCTCGCGCGCCGTCACGGTAATCCCCGTAGGGATATGTTTCATGCGCACCGCCGAGTCCGTCGTGTTCACGCCTTGCCCGCCCGGGCCCGTCGCGCGAAACACCTGCACCTCGCAATCGCGCGCCAGCTCCTCGACCGACATCTCGGCATAGCGCGCATACTCACGCCATCCCATCGTGTTCTCATCCATATCAACACCTCCCCTCATACAAAAAATGTGACAAAGGGACAGTCCCTTTGTCACATCGCATACCAATCGCTTGTGTTGCGCGCTTAGGCGAAGGTGATCTCGCCGTTCTCACAGTCCATATCGGCGATACGGGCCAGGCTCTCAACACGGAAGCCGCGCTCGCGGAGCTTATTGCCACCGCCCTGGAAACCCTTCTCCACCGCAATGCCAATGCCGGCAACCTCTGCACCCGCGGCCTCGCAGATCTTGATAAGACCCTCGAGCGCGCATCCGTTGGCCAGGAAGTCGTCGATAATCAGGACCTTGTCGCCCTCGGACAGGAAGCGCTTGCCAACGATGACCGGGTACTCCTTCTGCTTGGTAAAGGAGTAGATGGTCGTGGCATACTGCTCGCCGTCGAGGTTGATGGACTGCGCCTTCTTGGCAAAGACCACCGGCACGCCGCCAAAATGCTGGGCTGCAATGCAAGCCATGCCAATGCCCGAAGCCTCGATCGTAAGGATCTTGTTAATCTCGACATCCTCGAACAGACGGGCCCACTCGGCGCCCATGTGGTCAAACAGTTCAACGTCGCACTGATGGTTGAGGAAAGCATCAACCTTAAGGACATTACCGGCCTTTACGATGCCGTCATGGCGAATACGGTCCTCAAGCTCCTGCATGGCGCAACCCCTTCTCGCGGCAACGATACCGCGCGATTAATAAACATTGCTCGATAGTCTACCACGGTCCGACCCCCGCCCGCCCCACAAGCCGCATCGCACCACAAAGCCGCAGGCAGACACACCGAGCTTACCAGCTGAATGCGATCGAGGCCCACGCCCAGCCCCTTTTGCATCACGGGCAGCGCCACGGTCACGACGGTCGAATCCAGACACACCATAAACGTCATGATGAGCACCGTAAACAGAATCGCCCATTTGTTCTTGCCATGGGTGTCTCCCTCAACAGCGATGTGTTCGCGGCGCAGTTGCTCTGCGGTTTTCTCCATATCCATCCTTTCGAGTGGCGCAACACAAAAACGGGGCCCCAATCGCCTGCAAACAGTCGCGATTGGGGCCCCGCCTACGGTATCGGAGCTAAAGGTCGCCGAAGCTATCTGCCGGCATCGGCGCCTTGCACGAACGCTAGCCTAGCACTGCTCGAGCGCCTGCTCAAGGTCGGCAATCAGATCGGCCGTGTCCTCGAGGCCGCACGACAGGCGCACCATGTCGGCGGAGATACCACAGGCGATAAGCTCCTCATCGTTCATCTGGCGGTGCGTGGCGTTAGCGGGATGCAGGCAGCAAGTGCGGGCGTCGGCCACATGCGTGGCGATCTGAGCGAGCTTGAGGCTCTTCATAAAGGTCTCGGCCGCCGCGCGACCACCGTTAAAGCCAAAGCTCACAACGCCGCAGGTACCGTTGGGCATGTACTTTTGAGCTAGGTCATAGTACTTGTCGCCCTCCAGACCCGGATAGCTCACGAAGCGCACCTTGGGATGGCTCTGCAGGAACTTGGCAACAGCCAGGCCGTTCTCGCAATGACGCGGCATGCGCACATGCAGGCTCTCGAGCGAGCTGTTCAGGAAAAACGCCGCCTGCGGGTTCTGCATGGGGCCGAGGTCGCGCATGAGCTGAGCGGTTGCCTTGCTAATGAAGGCGCCCTCGCGACCGAACTTCTCGGCATAGGTCACGCCGTGGTAGCTCTCATCGGGCGTGGTGAGACCCGGGAACTTGTCCGCATGGGCCATCCAATCAAACTGGCCGTGGTCGACGATCACGCCGCCCAGGCAGGCCCCATGTCCATCCATGTACTTGGTGGTGGAGTGCGTAACGATATCGGCGCCCCACTCAAAGGGACGGCACATCACGGGCGTCGGGAAGGTGTTGTCGACCATCAGCGGCACGCCGTGGTCATGCGCGGCCTTGGCAAAGCGCTCAATATCGAGCACGGCAAGGGCGGGGTTGGCGATCGTCTCGCCAAAGACGAGCTTGGTATTGGGCTCAAAGGCTGCCTCGAGCTCCTCATCGGTGCAATCGGGGGCAACGAACGTGCAGGTAACGCCCATACGACCCATGGTATGGGCAAGCAGGTTGTAGGTACCGCCGTAGATGGCCGAGCTTGCGACCACATGATCGCCGGCGCCGGCCACGTTAAAGATCGCGAGGAAGTTCGCAGCCATGCCCGAGCTCGTGAGCATCGCAGCGGTGCCGCCCTCCATCTCGCAGATCTTGGCGGCAACCAGATCGCACGTAGGGTTCTGCAGACGGCTGTAGAAATAGCCAGACTCCTCCAGGTCAAACAGCTTGCCCATGTGCTCGGACGTGTCATACTTCCACGTGGTGGACTGGTAGATGGGCACCTGGCGCGGCTCCGCATCTCCCGGGTGATAGCCGCCCTGAACACATGTCGTACCGATGGTCTGCTCGCTCATATCTAGCTCCCTTGCCTGGGTTACATTTTTATCCGGTTCACGATACCGCTACCCCGCACCCCTCTCAACCCATCCCCAAGGTAGGTTATGAGACAAATCAACCGGGGCATTTATCGCAGATCTTGGCATTTATTCGATAGATAAAAATGAGGCATACATGAGGCTTTCGATAAACAAATGCATCGGCAAGGGTACCATAGGCGAGTACACCGTTACCGAGGAGACAACGATGAAGCAAATCGATACTGCCCAGCTCGACATCACCGCCTGTCAGGCTCAGGCTGCCGAATACCACGCCCGTGGCTTTAACTGCGCACAGGCCGTCGCCTGCACGCTCGCACCCGCCGTCGGGCTCGACCCCCAGACCGCCTTTATCCTCACCGAGGGCTTTGGCGCCGGCATGGGCGGCATGACCGAGACCTGCGGCGCTATCTCGGGCGCCGTGGCCATCATGGGCTTTGTAATGAGCGACGGCATGGATAACCCCAAGACCAAGGGCCAGACTTACAAGCTGTCGCGCGAAATCGCCAAGCGTTTTAAAACGAAAAACACGACGACCGTCTGCGGCACGCTCAAGGGCATCGGATCGGACAATGGTCCGCTCCGCAGCTGCCCCGGCTGCATCGACGACGCCATCGAGATCGCCTGCGATGTGCTAAAGCAGCTCGCCGAGTAAACGGCGGCAACAGAAAACGACGGCCGGCGTGCTTGGGATTCATCCAAAAGCACGCCGGCCGTCGCCGTTAGAACTCGGCAAATTTGGGAACGCCGACCTCAATCTCCTCGCGCCCCGCCATAAGCTCGCGCATCTTAGCGCAAAAAGGCTCCTGCTCCCCCGCCTTAAACACCAAATGAATCGTCACGGCATCCGCGTAATCGGTATCCGAAACCTTGGCACCCGAATCCTGCGCCAAACGAAGCACCTGCTCATACTGCGGATAGGCCACGTGCACGTCAACAGGCACGACGCTCGTCATCTCAACGACCTGTCCTGCCTCCTGAGCAGCTGCCACCGCCGCCTGCGTCGCCGCGGTATAGGCGCGCACCAAGCCACCGGGCCCCAACAGCGTGCCGCCAAAATAGCGCGTCACCACGCAGCAAACATTTTTGAGCCCAGCGCCGCGCAACACCTCGAGCGTCGGCATGCCGCTCGTGCGGCTCGGCTCACCGTCGTCACTCTGACGCTCGCGTCCATCGACCAAAATCCACGCGGGAACATTGTGTCGAGCGTCGTAATGACGCTTGCGAACCATCTCGATGAAGGCATTCGCCTCATCCTCGGATTCAATATGGACCAGTTGGGCAATAAACCGGCTCTTGCGATCCACAAACTCGCCAGAAGCCTCAATATTCGATCGCAGAGTAAAGTAGCTGTCCAACAAAGCCCCTCAACAAAACTAAGCACGGCAACAAACAGCCTCAATAATACGGCAAAGACAGCACCGTTGTCCTCGCCAACAAGAGCGAAAACGCCAATGATGCCGTCACCAACAGCGAGAACCCGTCAGCGCGAGCAAGGTGCCTTGAAAGACGAGATTGCAACAGAAATGAGGCTGCCGATGACCAGGCAAAAACAGCGAGATGCCAAGAACGGAACCGCCGATGATTCCGTCAACGAAAGCGAGAACCCGTCAGCGCGAGCAAGGTGCCTTGAAAGACGAGGGCATTGACCTTATGGTCATGCCCGAAGGCTTGAAAGGCAGATTGTCGCGCTGACGGGTTCGCAGCGTCAACAAAGTGCCGAGTGGGCCGATAAGCCGGGTTCTGTCGTGAACGGTCATTTATCTTGTCTGCACGTTACCGTGCAGCTCCACGCACGCTACCCGAACGCGGACCGGGCCGGCCCATAGCGTTCCTATTCGCGCTTGCTCCGGATGGGGCTTGCCAAGCCGCCGTGTTGCCACGACGCTGGTGGTCTCTTACACCACCGTTTCAGCTTTTCCCTCTACGCCTTGCGGCGCAGGTGGGAGTCTTCTTTTCTGCGGCGCTTTCCGTCGGATCACTCCGCCCGGCCGTTAGCCGGCATCCCGCCCTCTGGAGCCCGGACTTTCCTCACGCGTGCCGCAAGCAGCACATCGCGCGACCGTCTGGCCCACTCAGCAGTGCAAGAGTGTAACACACCGTTGCCGCAGGCAAAGGCACAACACAAGCGTTCGACACGATATACCAAGAACCATGCCATGCAGTACAATAGGGTTGTCGATGGGCAACGTCGCCAGTCGAGACGCGACCGCGCTCCGCACCCCTCCGTCTACTCGGTGCGTTCCCGCCTCCTCCCCGAGGCGGGATGTCGGCATTTTCATGCACCGACAACCCAATAGCCTGTGAACAGCCAGGACAGCATTGCGCACGAGTAGCATTGCGCACCTCACCGGCAAACGCAAAAAGGGACCCGTCCATTGCGGACGGATCCCTTAAAGCAAGTGATCGTCAAACCGATTTACTCGGCGTCGGTCTCCTCGTCCTTCTTCTCGGAAGGCAGCGGGGTAACCTCGATCTCGACGCCCAGAGTCTCAGCGGCGGACTTCATAGACAGGGAGATACGACGACGGTCGAGGTCGATCTCCATGACCTTGACCTGAACCTTGTCGCCCACGTGGGTGACCTGAGAAGGCTGGTCGACGTGCTTGTTGGCCATCTCGGAGATGTGCACCAGGCCCTCGATGCCCTCGCCCAGATCGACGAAAGCGCCAAACGGGACAAGCTTGGTCACAGTGCCCTCGACGATAGCGCCGACGGGGTACTTCTTGACCAGTGCGCGCCACGGATCCTCGGTGGTCTGCTTGAGACCCAGGGAGATGCGCTCGCGGTTGAGATCGACGTCGAGAACCTCGACCTCGACCTCCTGGCCGACCTTGACAACCTCGGAAGGATGGTTGACGTGGTTCCAGGAGAGCTCGGAGATGTGGATGAGACCGTCGATACCGCCGAGGTCGACGAAGGCGCCGAAGTCGACGATGGAGGAAACGGTGCCCTGGAGACGCATGCCAGACTTGAGCTTGGACAGGATCTCGGAACGCTCGGCCTTACGGGACTCCTCAAGCACGACGCGACGGGAAAGAACGACGTTGTTGCGGTTGCGGTCCATCTCGATGACGCGGGCCTCGATGCGGGTGCCCATGTAGGAGGTGAGGTCCTTGACGCGACGGAGGTCGACGAGGGAAGCGGGCAGGAAGCCACGCAGGCCGATGTCGAGGATCAGGCCGCCCTTGACAACCTCGATAACCTCGCCCTCGACGTTCTCGCCGGAGTTGAACTTCTCCTCGATGCGGTTCCAAGCACGCTCGTACTCGGCACGCTTCTTGGAAAGGACCAGACGACCGTCCTTGTCCTCCTTCTGGAGAACCAGGGCCTCGATGGAATC
The DNA here is from genome assembly GCF_052116465.1 of Collinsella sp. Sow4_D11. NCBI lineage: Bacteria > Bacillati > Actinomycetota > Coriobacteriia > Coriobacteriales > Coriobacteriaceae > Collinsella > Collinsella sp. Sow4_D11. The sequence goes on from NZ_JBQKLA010000007.1 coordinate 98,844, forward strand.
ACCGAGTGCAACGATGTCTGCAGGGTTAGCGTCCTTGCGGATGGACAGCTCGCGGACCGGGATAACGCCCTCGGACTTGAATCCGATGTCAACGAGCACCTCGTCATGCTCGATCTTAACGACAGTACCGTTAACGAGATCGCCCTCATCAAAGTCGGTAATCGTACCGTCGATGAGGTTGTTCATCTCCTCCTCGTTGACATCGTCAAGAGAGAAAATGGACGAGTTCTGAATCTCACTCAAAGGTGGACCCCTTTCGAACTACGGGGCCCCGATTGCTAGGACCTACAGAAGGGTGCGACAAGCACACAACGTTTAGGAACACTCGGGAGCCGACAGATACTAATGTGACGCTTATGCAATCACGTTCGTATAGGTTACGTGGAAATCACTTCGATTTCAAGCGTGAACTGCGATTTTTTACTCGTATGGAGACTTTTTCGCAATCTTGTGAACGACCGTCTCCATAAGTTGACGATAAGCAGTTGAGTATACGGCTTTGGGGTAAAGTATCCGGAGCCCACGTTCTAAACGATTTTTCGAGAAAGGTGCCCGCGTGCTCAAAGCAGTCGTTTTCGATATGGACGAGACGCTTCTCAGCATCAATCTCAACGCGTTTATCCTTCGCTATTTTAAGGATGTCTCGTCAATGCTCGCGGATATCGGACGATGCAGCCGCGGTGGTACGATGGCACGCCTCGGCACCATCCTGGTCGACCTCAACGCCAATCGCCGAAGCGGCACGGACAATCGCACCAATCTTGAGTTTTACCGCACCGAGGTCGAGCGCAGGTGCGGCATCTGCCTCTCGGACCCACTCATCTATGAGGCTTTTACCTACTATGAACGCGAAGTTCTCCCGTACAAGAATGACGATGCCATCAATGCCCACGCCATGCCGGGTGCGCACGCCGCGCTTCAAGCCGTACAGGACGCGGGGCTGCGCTGTGCGCTCTTCACCAACCCCAGCTTTCCCCAAGGGGCCATCGAGTGCCGCATGGGCTGGGGCGAGCTGACAGACGCGCCCTTCGAGCTCGTAACGCACATGGGCAACGCCACGCGCTGCAAGCCCGATGCCACATATTATCTAGGGCAGCTGCAGGTCATGGGGCTCGAGCCACATGAGGTTCTCATGGTGGGCAACGACCCCAAGCGCGATTTCCCCAGCCCCGCCTGCGGCATTCAAACCGCCTATGTGGGCCAAGGAAAGCCCGGCCGAGCCACCTGGCGTGGAACCATGGAAGACTTCGCCCGCGACTTTAACGCCGTAGTAGAAGCCTTCTACGAGCACCAAATAGCCGACGAACTAAGCTAGTCCCCAAATCAGGAATGGGGCGCACGTTTGCCCCACGCTTCGTTACGTGGGCAACGGCTTGAGGGCAAGATGCGATGCCCCAGTGTCCTAGGCCGTGATCATTTTGACGCGTTCGCCGATTTTGGAGTCGCGCCTGTCGGAAATAACAGTAAAGCCCTCCAGGTCGCACACCTTTACATTTGAAAACACGTGGAACTTGGAGCTATCGGCGAGTACGCAACTCGCTTGGGAATTCTGCATCACGATACGTTTTTTGATAGCCTCGGGATAACCTGGCGTCATGATGCCGCGGTCCTCGTCCACCGCATTGACACCTATAAACGCCCGGTCAAAGTACAGCTCGCGCAGCGCGCTCTCAACCATAGGACCGGTGAGCGAGCAGGTAACGGGGTTGAAGTCGCCGCCAATTACCACCACCTTAGCAGCAAGCTCGCCCGTAAACCGACATGCATAGCCGTTGGTGGTGTAGATAGTCACCGGCTTGTCGACGAGCAGGCTCAGGAGCGCCGTCGCGGTGGTACCGGAGTCGACAGCGAGATGAGACCGTCACGCCCGAAGACCCCGCTTTCGCCGCCGAGGAGCGCGCGGCGCACGCGGCCCATGAGGAGCGGCTCGAGCATATCGAGGGGCTCCTTCCCAAGAAGGGAAACGACCCTGCGGGACGACACGGCGAAAACCATCGTTGATTCCGGCAAGAGACGCCGTTTCTCTGGTAGCTTCATCTTCAACCAAGACCGACAATGCCGGCCAGGCACTCAACCCAAAAGGAGACAGCATGCCCAACGAGCTCAGCTATGAGGTCAGCCTCGAGCGCAGCAACCAGATCCGCGCCGACCTGCCGCAGCACCCCGAGAAGTACACCATGCTCACCGGCGACCGCCCCACCGGCCGCCTGCACCTCGGCCACTACTTCGGCACGCTCAAGAGCCGTGTCGAGCTGCAGGACATGGGCGTCCACACCAACGTGCTCATCGCCGACTACCAGGTCATCACCGACCGCGACAGCACCGACAACATCTAGGACAACGTCTACAACATGGTCATCGACTACCTGGCCTGCGGCCTGGACCCCGACAAGACGATGATCTACACGCACTCCGCCGTGCCCGCGGCAAACCAGCTCATGCTGCCGTTCTTGTCGCTCGTCTCCGAGGCCCTGCTGCAGCGCAACCCCATCGTCAAGGCCGAGATGGAGGCCAGCGGCCATGAGCTCACCGGCCTTTTGCTCACCTACCCCGTGCACCAGGCGTGCGACATCTTGTTCTGCAAGGGCAACGTGGTGCCGGTCGGGCGCGACCAGCTGCCGCACATCGAGCTCACCCGCACCATCGCACGCAAGTTCAACAACCGCTACGGCAAGGTGTTCCCCGAGGTCGACGCGCTGCTGTCCGATACGCCGCTGCTGCCCGGCCTTGACGGGCGCAAGATGAGCAAGTCCTACGGCAACGCCATCAACATCTCCATGACCGCCGAGGAGACGGCCAAGCGCATCAAGAAGAGCCAGACCGACGGCGAGCGCATGATCACGTTCGACCCCGAAGCCCGTCCCGGTGTGTCCGGCCTGCTCTCCACCGCCGCCATCTGCACCGGCCGCTCCGAGGTCGAGATCGCCGAGGAGATCGGCATGGGCGGCGCAGGCGCGCTCAAGAAGTACGTCACCGAGAGCGTGAACGAGCACTTCGCCCCCATCCGCGCGCGCCGCGAGGAGCTCGTGCAGGATATGGACTACGTCAAGGACGTCCTGCACGAGGGCAACCGCCGCGCTAACGAGGTCGCCGAGGCCACGCTCGCCGAGGTGCGCGAGGCCATGGGCATGGTGTACTAGCATGTACCGCCTTGTTGCAAGCGATATGGACGAGACCTTTCTCGACTCCAATCACGCCATCCCCGAGGCGAACATCCGCGCGCTCAAGCGCATGAAGGAGCTGGGGGTTCTGTTCGTCCCCTCAAGCGGGCGCTGGTACTCGTCCATCATGCACAATTTCGCGGCCGTCGATGCGTCGCTGCTCGAAGGCGGATACGTTCTGTCGTACAACGGCGGGTTTATCAACCGCGTGGGCGACCCCTGCCCGCTCACCACCTGCGGACTCTCGCGCGACTGTGCCGAGCAGCTCTATCAAAAGGGCCTTGAGCTGGGGCTTAGCATGCACATCAACGTCGCCGACGGACACGTCTTCGTGCCCGATGCGGACGACGACGAGCGTGCGTACCTCACCTCGATCAGCGGCGTGACGCATATCTCGAGCGCAGACCACCCCGACCTGTCCTTCCTGGATGGGCGCGACATCGTGAAGATCCTGTTTGTGAACAGGAACTTTGACGCGCTGCAGAAGCTCGGGGGCGATCTTGAGCCCCTGGCGCAGCGCCTTGGCGTCGAGATCACGTTCTCCTCGAAGCGCTACCTCGAGTTCATGCCCGCAGGCGTGAACAAGGGAGTCGGCCTGATGCGCCTGGCCGAGATGCTCGGTATCCCCATGAGCGAGGTCATCGCGGTGGGTGACTCCGCCAACGACCTCTCCATGATCCAGGCCGCCGGACTCGGCGTGGGCGTGGCGAACGTCACCGACGACGTGCGCCCCCACTGCGACGGCGCGCTCGAGACCACGGGCATGGACGGCGCGTTTGAGGAGCTTGTCGAGAGGTATTTGGAGGCGTAGCGCGTCCGCTGCTCGCGGGCGCGCCGATACCCGCGCACTGAAAGGTTTGTGATGGCTGATAGGAACCGCGAGGGCTTCTTCGGGAGCGTCTACGAGATGGTCGCACAGGTTCCCGCGGGCATGGTCGCCACCTACGGGCAGATCGCCAAGCTCGTCGGCGAGCCCAGGCGAGCCCGTTACGTGGGATATGCCCTGCACGTCAACCCTCAACCGGGCGTCATCCCCTGCCATCGCATCGTGTTTGCCGACGGCCGCCTCGCTGCGGGCTTCGCCTTTGGCGGACCTGAGGCGCAACGTGAGCTGCTCGAAGCCGAGGGTGTCGAATTTCTCGACGACGGCCGAGTCGACCTCACCCGGTACCGCTGGCCTGCGGGCGTGATGTAGGGACGCGAGGAGCGGCAGGCAGGCCCGGTCCCAGGCAGTGCCCATACCACCCGCGGTCATGCGCACCGTGAAGCACTCGAAGACGTCTGTCGCCTCGCGGCGCTCCCGCGCACCGCGGCGAGCGACCCACGCAACCAGCGGGCCGAAGACGAACACAGTCATTCCGACGCGCAGAATGGATTCGAGCAGATTACTCATAGGGGCCACCGCCTAGGGCTCTGGAGATTAACTGCAGGAAACGCTGCCAGAACGATGGGATGCGCACAACGTAAGGAGCCGCGTATCGGCAAGCGGCGGCATCGCAATCGCCCGGCGAACAGATGATGATCGGCGCCGGGCCAGACGAATTAAACAAAAGGGTGGTCGACGGCGCCCTCGCAGGCGCACCGTCGACCACCCTTCACGTCGCAGCGACCCTACGAGCCGTCCGAAACGAAACGCACTCCGCCAGAGCGCTACCCAATCTTGCGGATGCTCGGGATCGCCCAGGTGATGCCTGCTAGGATCACCATTGCAGCACCGATGAGCACGAAGCACGCGCTTACGCCGATGGCGTCCGCGAACAAGGTCGATGCGACGAGCCCCACGGGCATAGCCCAGCTGCAGACCGCTCCGTACAGACCGAAGACGCGGCCCATGCACTCGGGATCGACGCGCTCCTGCATGAGCGCCATCTGCGGCGCGCTGTACAGCGGACTCGAGACCCCCATCGCGAACGTAAGCCCCAGAAACACAACGAGCGCGGAAGGGGGCACGAGGCCGCCCGCGAGCGCGGCGGCTCCGATGAGGCCGATGGCCAGCGTGCACGAAAGAGCGCGGTTCTTAAGGCCACCCGTCGCCCCGATCCAGCCGCTCGCCGCGATCATGCCGACCGAGAACGCGATCTCCGCGATAGCCGACTGCGTAGTGGTGCCCCCAAAATGGTCGAACACCATGAGCGGGAACAGCGCGGATATGGGCGAGAACAGGACCGAGAAGGCGAAGCCGATCCAGAGCATGGCGAACAGACCGTGATGGCGTTTGAGCTCGCGGTACCCGTTGGCCGTCTCCAATAGGAAGGCCCGCACCGCGCGGTGCGACGCCTCGGCGTTCTCCTCGGGCGTATGGCGCTCGGGCGCCGGCGTCTTGATGCCGGAGGTCGCCACCGCGATGCTCGCGAGCACCGCCCCGGCGACATCGAGCGCGATCATGAAAGTCAGACCAAACGCCGGGTAGACCGCCGCGGCGATGGCGTTGCCGATGATATAGCTACCCGACTGCATGAACTGCAGCATGCCCGCCAGCTTGCCGAGCACCTCGGGCGGGGCGATGAGCGGTGTGAGCGCGTTGAAGGCGGGCGTATGGAGCGTGCTGCCCAGCGCACGGACGAACAGCACCGCCGCCACAACGGCGACAGAAAGGTCGCCCCGAAGCGAGCCGAAGACAAGCGTGAGGCTCACGGCCGCGATGAAGAGATCGGCGCCGATCATGAGACGCTTGATGGACGTGCGGTCCACGATGGTGCCCGCGAAGGCGCCGAGGAGCGCCATGGGCAAGAAGGCCGCCAGGCTCACGAACGACAGGGCGCTCGCGGAGCCGGTGGTGAGGGTGACGTGCCAGATGAGACCCATCTGCAGAATGGAGCTCGTGAGCACGGAGAAGAACTCGCCGATCCAGACGATGGCGAGCGAGCGCTTCCAAGAAGCGCAGGGGTTCGGTTGTGTCATGGAATAATCCTTTGATGCGATCGGTGGTATGCAGCGAAGTACCGGTCGCTCACGCGACCGTGGCTAGAGCCAAATGGAAGCAAGCATGGTGCAGCTCCCCTTTCCAAATCTAGAGGTAAACCTTCAGCCGTGAGTGGAGCTATTATAGGGACTTGCGAGCCAAGATGCAACAGGAAGACCTCTACGGAGCGTAGATGCCGGGCGCCCCGAACCACTTATGCCATGAGAGACGGCATCCGATTCTCCTTGACTTGGTCTCAATGTGATATCACAATGCAATCAGCAGTCGCACGGACTGCTCGGGGACTCGCCTCCTCCCCATCGCAATCTGGAGCGCGGCGCCGGGGACGTCACGCAAACGCCGGCGCAGTCGTGAAAGGAACTCACAATGAGCGTGGAAAAGCAACTCAAGGCCAAGTCGGGCTACGGCATGCTCGTCGCCGTGGCGGTGGCGCTCATCGCCATCATCGGCCTCTTTATCTGGAGCACCATCGGGCTCGCGAGCACGCCCGACGGCGTCGACGCGCCCGCAGTCTACGGATGGGGGCTCGGCCTCAGCATCCTCGCGTTTTGCCTGTGGTTCATCCCACTCAACGGATTCTTCTCGCTGCAGCCCGGCCAGGCGCGCGTGTGCATCCTGTTCGGCAAGTACGTGGGCACCGTCCGCGACGAGGGCTTCTTCTGGGCCAACCCGTTCTTTAGCAAGAGCATGGGCGGATCGGCCGGGATCGGCGAGATGATCGAGCTCGAGATGAGCGATTCCAAGGCCGCCAAGGCCGCGGCGCAGAAGGCCGCCAAGGGCAACCCCACCACCATCTCCACCCGCGTGCGCACCCTGAATGGCGAGCGCCTGAAGGTCAACGACAAAATGGGCAACCCCATCGAGATCGCAACCGTCGTGGTGTGGCACGTCGCCGATACCGCCAAGGCGCTCTTCGACGTCGACGACTACCAGAGCTATGTCGCCATGCAGGCCGAGACGGCGCTGCGCCACGTGGCGAGCGTGTACGCCTACGACCACCTGGAGGACGAGTCCGATGCCGCCGGCGCCATCACGCTGCGCGCCAATGTGGAAGAGGTCTCCGAAGCCCTGCGCCGCGAGCTCGCGATGCGCCTGGCGCCCGCCGGCGTCGAGGTCGACGATGCACGTCTCACGCACCTCGCCTACTCCCCCGAGATCGCCCAGGCGATGCTGCGCCGCCAGCAGGCCGAGGCCGTCATCGCCGCACGCAAGAAGATCGTCGAGGGCGCGGTCTCCATGGTCGACATGGCCGTGAAGGAGATGGCTGCCGGCGGCACCATCGAGCTCGACGACGAGCGCAAGGCGCAGATGGCCAGCAACCTCATGGTGGTGCTCTGCGGTGAATCCGAGGCGCACCCGGTGCTCAACGCAGGCTCGCTGTACTAACCCCAACACCAATGAGTAATTTGGGGACGGGTGCAAAATTGCACATTCGACAAGAAGGCACGTCATGGCACGCAAGCAGTATCCACTTCGTATAGACCCCGCTATCTGGGAGGCCGTCCAACGCTGGGCGGACGATGAGATGCGCAGCGCCAACGGTCAGGTGGAATGGATCTTGCGAGACGCCCTCAAACGCGCGGGAAGGCTGCCAAAGAAAGAGCCCTCGTTCAAGGGCACGCCCAAAGGCGAAGAGGGCTAAGCCGGGAAGACAGGGCTCGGCCGCTGCCGACGTCGGGGCAAAGCCGCGCTCTGCCTCGCCAGCGCCGAGGCAGAGCTGAGCCCCGCCGCTCCAAAGTCGAGCCGAGCGGCGGGGCCAACACCAACCCAAAGCAAGCTCGCCCCCTCTATACGCACCAACCGGTCCCCGGAGGCATCCGCCTTTGGGGACCGTTCTTTTCCCAGCTAGATGTCGTATATAAAGCCTTTTGACAGCTCGATTTTGCCCCGTGGGGGTCAAATATAAAGACCTTTGATGGTACGATGCTCGCGTCAATGACATGGTGGCTCTCGACAGGGGTCACCCCGACCCTCTAGGGAGCAAACGCATGGAGCTGGGCTCGCACATCAAGGAGCATCGCACGGAGCTCGGACTGTCCCAAGACGATCTGGCGGAGCGCATCTACGTGTCGCGCCAGACCATCAGCAACTGGGAATGCGGCCGTACGTATCCGGATGTCCAGAGCCTGCTGCTGCTTTCCAACGTGTTCGGGGTGACCGTGGACTCCCTCATCAAAGGAGATGTGGAAACCATGGCACAGGTAATGAACAAAGCGGTCAAGAAGTACAACGCCCTCTCCACAATCACGGTCGTGAGCGCGGTCGTGTTTTTGGTGCTGAGCGCGTGGGCGGCGTTCCAGTTCGAATGGGGCTGGGGCATGCACATCGCGCCCACCGCGGCGTTTGCCGCCGTGGCGCTCGTCGTGATGCTCGTGGCGTTCGTGTATATGGAACGCATGAAGAAGCAGCACGACCTCGTCACGTACCGCGAGGTGTTGGCGTTTAGCCGCGGCGAGCAGGTCGATCGCGACACGCTCGAGGGGCGCCGTGAGCGCGAGATGAACCCTTGGGTCAAGGGCACGCGCAACGCGGTGCAGATCATCATCGGCGCCATCGCCGGCGGACTGGTGGGCGTCGGCATCGGCATGCTCGCCAAGATGCTGAGTTAAAAGCGCGGGTACGCACCCGTTCCCCGAAATGGTATCCCCCTTAGCCCCCATTCTGAAGATGTATGCCAGAATGGGGGCGATTCCCGTTAGGAGGTGCCCCATGAACGTCACCGTACGCGCGTCCCTCATCGCATTGATCGCAATCGTTGGCGCCTGCTGGGCAATCCCCGTCCTCCTGGTGAGGGTCGTCCCATCCGATGCCGGCATGATCGCCATGATGACGCTGATCTACCTCGTGCTCCCCGTAACTGCGATCGCCCTCGGCCTGCTCGCCGCGAACTCCGCGAGGACGCTCTTCTGGATACCCGCGGCGCTCGGAATCGGATCCGCGCTCCTGTTTCCCCTCGCGGTCGAGGGCAGCCGGGACCTTGCGTTCCATGGGGTTGCCTATACCGCAATCGGCTACGCCGCCATGGGCCTGCGCACTTGGATGACTGCTCGACAACATCGCTAAGCCATCGCAGCAACAGTCATGCAGGTAAACCCCGTGCAAAACAGTTTTTGCAGCGCCCGGCAAGCCTTGCCGCATATGATGTACAACAGATTCGATAGCGCACCCGGCGTGTTCGCGGGACGCTCCTTCACGACCGGGAGGTGACGATGGACATCAGCAACCAGATCAAGACGCGGCGCGAGGCGATGGGGCTCTCCCAAGAACAACTCGCCGAGAAACTCTACGTGTCGCGTCAGACGATCAGCAACTGGGAGCGGGACAAGACGTATCCGGACGTCCAGAGTCTGCTCATGCTGAGCATCCTATTCGACACCTCCATAGACACGCTCGTGAAGGGAGACGTGACCGTTATGGAAGAGGCAGTCGAAAGAGATCGCAAGCGCATGGGAACGCGG